>JAKAZL010000005.1:0-26054 GCA_021815925.1 Pseudomonadota bacterium
GCACTGTTCCGCGACGCCCACGGTGCGCCCGCCGCCTTGCTCGATCGGTGTCCGCATCGCGGCGTGGCGCTGTCGCTCGGCACGGTCACTCAGGGATGTCTGCAATGTCCGTTTCACGGCTGGCGCTTCGATCACGCCGGCCGATGCACGCATGTCCCGTGGAACCCGGAGGCACGGCGCGAACACCTCGGGGCAGTGCCCATCCCCGCCTACGAGCTCGCCGGACAACTCTGGATTCACACGTCGGTCGGCACGCGCGCGCCCACCGCGCCGACCGTGCACGATTCACTGCTCGGAGCGGATACGCGCATCACCGGCATCGAGATGACCTGGAATACGCACTGGACGCGCGCCATGGAGAACATGCTCGACTGGCCGCACCTGCCGTTCGTACACCGCGCGAGCATCGGCCGAACGCTCGTCCCGCTGCTCGGGGAACGATTGGAAACGCTGCTCGAGGATCACGACTGGGGATGGCGGGTGCGCACGGCGCACCGCGGCAGCCCACGACCCGGCATGCTCGATTTTCGCCGGCCGAATCAGATGAATCTGCACATCCCCATGGCGCGCCGTCGACTCACACTCGCCGTGGCCTGCGTGCCGATCGACGAGCGGCACACCCGATTGCTGCTCGTAGCGGCGCGAAACTTCGCGCGCGCCGCGGCCTTCGACGTGTTCTTCAACCGGGCCAACCGCCGCATCGCCGAAGAGGACCGCGCGATCGTCGAATCGTCCGACCCGCCGGAGATTCCGCCGGCGAGCGCCGAGCGCTCCGTGCGCACCGACGCAGCCACGCTTCGCTTCCGCAAGTATTACTTCAGCCGTCTGAAAGGCGGCAGCCCGGCGCACGCTGCGGACTGAAACGCCCGCGTCCCGCCGGCCGACTCAGCGCTTCAACGCGCGCGCGAGCGCCTCGGCCATCACGCCGTTGCCGCCGGGCTCGGCCGCACGTGCCGGGCGCGACCCAGACGGCGCGCCGCGGCGCGGCGAGCCGCGCTCCGCGCCGCGCGGCGGCCCGGCACCGGTGCGCTCCCGCGGCGGCGCCTCATCGAGCTTCATGGTAAGCGCGACGCGCCGGCGCTGCAGATCGACCTCCAGCACCTTCACCTTGACCACGTCGCCGGCCTTGACCAGCTCACGCGGATCCTTCACGAATCGATGCGACATCATCGAGATGTGAACCAGGCCATCCTGGTGCACGCCGACATCGACGAATGCGCCGAAATTGGTGACGTTGGTGACGACGCCCTCGAGCAGCATGCCGGGGGCGAGGTCCTTCAACTCCTCGACACCTTCGTGAAACGCCGCGGTCTTGAACTCCGGGCGCGGATCGCGGCCCGGCTTTTCCAGCTCACGCAGGATATCGCGCACCGTGGGCAGACCGAACCGCTCATCCGTGTAGCGAGCCGGATCAAGTCGCTGCAGAGCCTGTGCGTCGCCCATGACCGCCGCGAGCGGCCGGTCGAGGTCGGCCAGAATGCGCTCGACCAGCGGATAGGCCTCCGGATGCACCGCCGAGCGGTCGAGGGGATTCGTTCCAGCGCCGATGCGCAGGAACCCAGCCGCCTGCTCGAAGGTCTTGGCACCGAGGCGCGGCACGGCACGCAGCGCCTCGCGGCTCACGAAGGCACCGTGCTCGTCGCGATAGCGCACGATCGCCTCGGCGAGCGAGGCCGACAGACCCGAGATGCGCGCCAGGAGCGCCGGGGAGGCCGTATTCGCATCGACGCCGACGGCGTTGACGCAGTCCTCCACCACCGCGTCGAGCGAGCGGGCCAGCCTGCCCTGATTGACGTCGTGCTGATACTGTCCCACGCCGATCGATTTCGGATCGATCTTCACCAGCTCGGCGAGCGGATCCTGCAGGCGGCGGGCGATCGACACCGCCCCGCGCAGGCTGACGTCGAGCGCCGGCAGCTCGTGTGAGGCGAGCTCGGACGCCGAGTACACCGAAGCCCCCGCTTCGGACACCACGATCTTCGTGAGCTTCAGCTCCGGATGTCGCTTGATGAGCTCGGCGGCCAGCCGGTCGGTCTCCCGCGAGGCCGTGCCGTTGCCGATGCTGATCAGATCGACACCATGCTTGCGGGCGAGCGCCGCGAGAGTGTGCAGCGAGGCGTCCCAGTCGTTGCGCGGCACGTGCGGGTAGATCGTTGCGGTTTCGAGCACCTTGCCCGTGCGGTCCACGACCGCCACTTTCACCCCGGTCCGCAGCCCCGGATCGAGCCCCAGCGTCGCCCGCGGCCCGGCCGGGGCGGCGAGCAGCAGATCGTGCAGGTTGCGGGCAAACACTCCGATCGCCTCAGCCTCGGCTCGCTCGCGCAGCTCCGCGAGGAGCTCGCCCTCGAGCTGCCAGGCGAGCTTCACCTGCCAGCACCAGCGCACCGCCTGGGTCAGCCAGGCATCGGCCGGCCGGCCGCGCTCGGCCACCTCGAAGCGCGCAGCGATCTTGCGCTCGCAGGCATTGAAGTCGATCGCGGCGCGTGCCGGCTCGGTCTCCTCCAACGCCTCGGGCAGCTTCAGCGCGAGCTGCAGAAACTCCTCCTTGCGACCGCGAAACAGCGCCAGCGCCCGATGCGAGGGAATGTTGCGCAGCGGCTCGCGGTAATCGAAGTAGTCCCGGAACTTCGCGCCAGCCTCCTCCTTGCCAGGCTCGATGCGCGCGACCAGCCAGGCGTTCTCGCGCAGGTGCTCGCGCAGTGTGCCGACCAGTGTGGCGTCCTCGGCAAATTGCTCCATCAGGACCTGCCGGGCGCCCTCGAGCGCCGCCTTGACGTCGGGCACCCCCGCGTTCTCGCCGTGCTCGGTGGTGAACGGCGGACGCAGATAGTTCACCGCTTCGCTCTGCGGATCCCGGCCCGGATCGGCGAGCAGCGCCGCGGCCAGGGCATCGAGCCCCGCCTCGCGCGCGATCTGTGCCTTCGTGCGTCGCTTCGGCTTGTACGGCAGGTACAAGTCCTCCAGGCGCTGCTTCGTGTCGGCGCTCGCGAGGCTCGCACGCAGCTCGGGCGTCAATTTGCCCTGCTCCTCGATGCTCTTCAGGATCGCTCCGCGCCGCTCCTCGAGTTCGCGCAGGTAAATCAATCGCTCCTGCAGCGTGCGCAGCTGCGCATCATCCAGCCCCCCGGTCGCCTCCTTGCGGTAGCGCGCGATGAACGGCACGGTGGCACCGCCATCGAGCAGGGCGACGGCCGCGAGAACCTGGGACGGGTGAGCCGCGAGCTCCGCGGCGATGCGGGATTCTATAGAGGACATCAGCGGTGCGGACCGATCAGGCCGAGGAGGCCGCACTATGCGCAATCGCCCCGCGCGCAACAAGACTTGCGCAACCGCATGCAAATGTCCTAGGGCCGCCCCGTCGTACGACCGTCGCCGTGCTGCGCAGCGCACGGGCCGAAGCTCGATCTTGCGCGCGGCAGCAGCCGCGCATCCGCACTTGTACCTATGCGGGCCACCTCCGGCGCAGCGGAAATTGCGAAATGTCTGTGAGATTCCAGTCTTTCATGACATCTCGCATCCCGCAGTGCAGTCGATCGCGAAGCGCGCGAGCATGCGACGCCGGTCACGACGTGCCCGGATGTCATCGATAGCATGTGCGCACAGGAATCATCCCTCATGCCCATCACCTACAACTACTGGCTCGTCGCGCTCTCGGTCGCGGTGGCTGTATTCGTCTCGTATACCGCCTTCCGCCTCGCCGCTCGGGTCACCGATGCGCGCCGTCCCATGCGCCGTAACAGCATGGTCGGCGGGGCGACGGCGATGGGGATCGGCATCTGGTCGATGCACTTCATCGGCATGCTCGCCATGTCCATGCGGGCCTCGCTGCACTACAGCCTGTGGCTCACGGTCGTGTCGCTGCTGGTCGCCATCGCCAGCTCGTGGGCCGCCATCCAGATCGTCGCCACCACGCCCCTCAGCCGAGGCCGCCTGGCACTCGGAGGCTTGGTGATGGGCGGGGGCATCGGCGCGATGCACTACCTCGGCATGGCCGCCATCGACATCTCGCCGGCGATCCGCTACCAACCCACCTTGGTTGCCGCCTCGCTCGTCGTGGCCATCGGGGCGGCCTGGGGCGGGCTGTGGCTGGCGTTCCAGCCGGGACGCGGGTTTGCGCGTCTGCCGGCGACGCGGCTCGCCGCCGCGGTGCTGATGGGCGTCGCCATCAGCGGCACACACTATATCGGCATGGCCGCGGCGCAATTTGCGCCGGGAGCCCATGGTAGCGGTGGCATTGCGCTGGACAGCACATGGTTCGCACTCGCGACAGCGCTCGTCGCGGCGAGCACGCTCGGTCTCACACTGGTGACCGACATTTATACGGCCGAGCTTGCCGCGCGTGCGCGGGCTCACGCGATGCGCCTGCAGCAGATCAATGCGCAATTGCGTCACCAGACGCTACACGACCGGCTGACCGGGCTGCCGAACCGCGACGCCTTCTTCGAGCAGATCAACAGTGCACTGGATGAGGCGCGCGCCGGCGGCACCGGCTTTGCGGTCCTCGCCCTCGACCTCGACCGCTTCAAGCTGATCAACGATTCGCTGGGGCACGGCGCCGGCGACCGTCTGCTGTGCGAGGTGGCCACGCGGCTGCGCACCGCGGTGCGCGCCGGAGACATGGTCGCACGCATGGGCGGGGACGAGTTTCTCGTGCTCGCGCCCGGGGTCTCGCGCGCGGCGGAAGCCGGCCAGCTCGCGAACCACGTCATCGCGGTCCTCGGCAAGCCCCTGAAGCTCGATTCGCTCGAGGTGCTGGTGTCCTCCAGTGTCGGCATCAGCCTGTACCCCGCCAACGGAGACAGCGCCGATGCGCTGCTCCTGCACGCCGACGAGGCTCTCTACAGCGCCAAGCGCCAGGGCGGCCGGACCTTCCAGTGCTTCACGCCGCAGATGAGCGGCTTCGCGGCCGAACGGCTGCGTCTCGAGGGGGAGCTGCATCGCGCGCTCGATCTCAAGCAGTTCGAGCTGCACTACCAGCCGCGCGTCGACGTCGCGACCGGACGTGTCAGCAGCGTCGAGGCCCTGATCCGCTGGCGTCACCCGACGCGCGGATACGTCTCACCACTCACCTTCATTCCGATCGCCGAGGAAACCGGACTGATCCTGCCGATCGGCGCTTGGGTGCTCGACGAGGCCTGCCACCAGGCCCGCCGTTGGCAGCAGGCCGGCATGCCGCTGCGCGTCGCGGTCAATCTCTCGGCCGTGCAGTTTCGCCAGCCCGACCTGCTGCAGGTGATCGCCTCCGCATTGAGTACGCACCAGGTCCCCCCGCAGCTGCTCGAGCTTGAGATCACCGAGACCGCGGTTATGACCGACGCGGAGGAGTCGGTGGCGATCCTTGAACTGCTGAGCCGCATGAACGTGGTCGTCTCGGTCGATGACTTTGGCACCGGTTACTCGAACATGAGCTACCTGCGGCGCTTTCCCATCGACCGCCTGAAGATCGACACCAGCTTCGTCGCCGAGATCACCGCCGATCCGCAGAGCACCCTGATCGTCCAGGCGATCATTTCCCTGGCGCACAGCCTGCGGATGAAAGTGACGGCCGAGGGTGTCGAGACTCAGGCGCAGCTCGATGCCCTCGCCGCCCTCGGCTGCGACCAATACCAGGGATTCCTGTTCAGCCGGCCCGCGACCCCCGCCGCACTCGAGCCGAAGCTGCGCGCGCATCTGCTCAATCGCCCCGGCGCGGATCTTGCGGCCACCAGCGCGCGACTCGCCCGTCCGTCCTGGGCCCGCACCGCAACCATCACCAGAGGCGCCTGACGTGAGCGGCTTCCTTGGCAGTGCGACGAGGCACTCCTGGCTCCACCCGCTACGGCGCCTGAGCGCGCAGCGCGAGGCTGCCGCGGTAATGACCGCCGTCGAGCGCTCCCAGGCCGTCATCGAATTTTCCCTCGACGGCCAGATTCTCGCGGCCAACGATAAGTTCCTGCAGTCCACCGAGTATGAACTGGGCGAGCTGGTGGGCCGACATCACGCGGTACTGGTCGAGCCCGCTTACCGCGACAGCGTCGAGTACCGTGAGTTTTGGGCGGGACTGCGCCGCGGGGAGTTCCGCTCCGGCCTGTTCAAGCGCATCGCCAAGAGCGGCCGCGAAGTGTGGCTCCAGGCAACCTACAATCCGGTGCTCGACACTGCGGGCAAGCCCTGCCGCGTCGTGAAATTCGCGCTCGACGTCACGGCACAGGCCGTCGATGCTCAACGCACCCGAGCGGCGCTCGACCAGGCCGACAGCAACGTCATGATCGCCGATCCGGACGGCTGGATCGTCTACGCCAATGATGCCGCGCGCGCGCTGATGCACGAGAAGGCGAGCGAGATCCGCAGCCGTCTGCCGCAATTCGACCCCAACCACGTGGTGGGCGCCTCGTTCGACTCATTCCACACGACCCCCGCCCATCAAAGCGCGATGCTGTCCCACCTGCATGGATCGCACCGCGCTGAGCTGCGCTTCGGCACCGCCGTGTTCCGCATCGTCACCACGGCCGTCAACGACGAGTCCGGCCGCCGCCTCGGCGCGGTCATGCAATGGGACGATCGAACCGCGGAAATCGCGGCCGAACAGGAAGTCCAGAGAATCGTGCGCGCGGCGCATGCGGGCGATCTCACCAGCCGAATTACCACCGCGGGCAAAAGCGGCTTCTTCGCAAGTCTCGCACAGGAGCTGAACGGCATTCTGGATGCCAATGCCGACCTGGTCCGCGAGGTCAAGCGGGCGGCCGGGGAAGTGTTCAACGCCGCGCAGGAGATCTCACGCGGCAATGCCGACCTCAGTCACCGCACCGGCGGTCAGGCCGCGAGCCTCGAGGAAACCGCCGCGTCAATGGAACAGATGACGAGTACCGTCCGCCAGACCGCCGAGAACGCTGCGCAGGCGAGCCAGCTCGCGGCCGCGGCGCGCGCCCAGGCCCTGCAGGGCGGCAGCGTGGTCGGTGATGCCATTACCGCGATGCAGAGCATCGCGACGGCGAGCGCGAAAATCGGCAGCATCATCGGGGTCATCGATGAGATCGCCTTTCAGACCAATCTGCTGGCGTTGAATGCGGCCGTCGAGGCCGCCCGTGCCGGGGAGCAGGGGCGCGGCTTCGCGGTCGTGGCGAATGAGGTGCGCGCCCTCGCCTCGCGCAGCGCGCTCGCCGCGAAGGAGATCAAGGCGCTGATCGCCGACAGTGTCACCAAGGTGTCCCAGGGCTCACAGCTTGTCGATGCATCCGGTCGCACGCTCGGGGAGATCGTCACCGCCGTAAAGAAGGTCTCCGACATCGTCGCGGAGATCGCTGCCGCCAGTGGCGAGCAATCCACCGGCATCGACCAGGTCAACCGCGCGGTCATGCTGATGGACGAGGCGACGCAGCAGAACGCTGCGCTGGTCGAGCAGGCCGCTGCCGCTACGGAGTCGCTGCGCGCCCAGGCACAGCAGCTCAACGAGATGATGGCCCGCTTCAGCATGCTGTCTGGCGCGCCCATCGCGCCCGCAGTAATGGGCCAGCCGAGCACGCACTTCATTGACTCGCCGGGCGTCTCGCCCATCCCCTTCGAGACTCCCCTGCGCGACACCGCCTGAGATTCAACCGGCCGCCGCCTACGGCACTCGACGCCTCGGACACACAACCGTCGAGAATCCGCCGCGGGCCGGTCGAGCCGCAACAGTACGACTCGCATGTCCAAACCGGAGCACGACACCGCCACCCTCGAGGCACTGCGGATTCTCGGCATCGTCGATTCAGTGCCCGAGCAGGCGTTCGACGACCTGGCGCTCATTGCCGCGACCGTATGCGATACGTCGATGGCGGTCGTCAGTCTCATCAGCGGTGACCGCCATTGGTTCAAGTCCCACTACGGGATGACGCTCGAGCAACTCTCGCAGGACGCAACGCTCTGCGCACGCTTCAGCCCGGGATCTGAGACGACCGCGGAAGTGGCCGACGCAACCGCGGACGGCCGCTTCGCGCACAGTCCCCTCGTCATCGGCGAGCCGCGCATCCGTTTCTGCGCTGGCGTGCCGCTGCTCACGAATTCCGGCCGCGTGTTCGGCACCCTGTGCGTCTTCGACCAAGCGTCACGCGTGCTCAGCGATCGGCAACGCACGGCCCTGGAGGCACTCGCGCGCCAGGCGGCCGCGAAGCTGAAGCTGCGCTCGATGCACCAGGCGCTGCAGCAGGCCCTCGAGGCGGCGCACAACTACCAGGCGGAACTCAGGCGGCTGAACAAACAGCTGCAGGCGCAGGCGATCACCGATCCGCTGACGGGACTGTACAACCGCTTGGCCTTGGCGCAACAGCTGAATCAGGCCGTCGCGCAGGCGGAGCGCGCAGGCGGCATGCTCTCGCTGCTGCTGATCGACGTCGACCAGTTCAAATCCTACAACGACACGTTCGGACACCTCGCGGGCGACGAGGCGCTCCGCCGCCTGGCCGAGATCATTCGCGAAGCCGCGCGCGAGGCGGACGTCGTTGCCCGCTACGGCGGCGAGGAATTCGTCGTGGTGCTGCCGACCGCGAGTGTGACGGGGGCATTGGCGCTCGCGGAGCGGGTCCGCGGCGAGGTGGAGAAGACGCAGTGGAGCCAGCGCCGACTGACGATCAGCGTCGGCGTCGTCACGCGCCAGGCGGGACATCCGCGTTTCAGTGCGCAACAGCTGTTCGAAGACGCTGATCAGGCGATGTATCGGGCGAAGGGCGCGGGCCGAAACTGCGTCGCGGTCGCCTGAGTATTTTCTGGATCGGCGTCGGCCGCGGCCGCAACGCCCGTGCCGCCCGCCTCAGTCGAGGCTGAACAGACTCACCAGGTCGTACCGGGAGTAGGCGCGAAAGGCAATGAGCGTCTCCGTGCGGGTGACGCCCTCGATGCCGCGGATCGTCTGCGCAACGAGATCGGCCAGTTGTTCGTTCTCGCGCACGCGCACCACCGCAACCAGATCGAATTTTCCCGCCACGGAGTAAACCTCCGAGACACCGGGCGACTCGCTCAGAGTTTGCGCCACCGCGGCAGTCCGCGCCGGTTCGACGTTGATCAGGATCATCGCAGTGACCATAGTGTGCACGGACGCAGCGCGCCGCCTCCCGAGGATGTGACATCTCTGCGGGGAGCTGCCCCCGCCGAGACGCCGAATGGGCATGATTGTAGCGAGCGGCCGCGACCGCGGGCAACAATCCGCCGGCAGGCTCGATTGGCCACGGTGGGGCGCGCCGGCGCTCTCCCCGGAGCGTTGACGGCACGACGAAAATGTGTGACGCCGCTCGTGCGCTGCTGTTACGCTGTCATGCCTCTCCAATCCAACACGGAGTGTCCGCCATCATGTCGGATCCGTCGCACACGGTTTCCAGGCGCCGCCTACTGAGTTCGGCGCTGTTGCTTGCGGGCCTGCCGGAAGCGCGGAGCGCGCAACGGCAGGCGCCGGGCGGCTCGCTCTGGGGTTTCTACGAAACGGTGCTGAAGCGCTGCAAGTACATCGATCTGACGCACGCCATGGCGCCCGGCGGCCCCATCGGCGAGGGCTTCAAGGATTTCACCGTCGGCGCCGCGGTGGCCGGGGTATCGATCCCAGGCATGATCCGCGCGGGCGACCCGTTCACCTACGCGCGCGAAGGCGTTGCGATCACCGCGTACAACCTGCCCATGGATCACATAGGCACTCAGTACGGACCGCCGGCGCACATGAACGATCACGGCGCGACCATCAGCGACATTCCGCCGACGGTCGCGCTGCGTCCGCTGGTCGCGATCAATGTCGCGCCGCAGGTGGCGAGGGACCCGGGTTACCAGGCCCAGGTGAGCGACGTACGGGAGTGGGAACGGCGCCACGGTGCGATTCCGGCGGGTGCGGTGGTCATGTTCCGCTCGGACTGGTACAAGCAGTGGCATGACCCGCAGCGGTTCACGCGCCAGCCGTTTCCCGGCGTGGCGCTCGCCACACTCAAATATCTGCATTTGCAGCGGCACGTCCTGATGCACGGCCACGAGCCGCTCGACACTGACAACACTGCGCCGCGCTTCGTCGGCGAGAAGTGGCTCCTGGAGCACAACTTTGCCCAGGCCGAAGGGGTTGCCCACCTCGACCAGGTGCCCGAAAGCGGAGCGCTGATCACCATCGGCTTTGCCAAGTTCGCCGGCGGCACCGGCGGATTTGCCCGCTATGTCGCGATCGCGCCGCCCGAATGGCCGCATGGCGTTTCACTCGCCGAGCAGTCCGGCGCCCCGCTGCCGACCCACGCGCACCGGCTGCGCCGGGGGCCCGACGGCGTACTGGGCTGAGGGGACAGGCATCGTCCGGCCTCAGCCGGCGGTCAGCCGCTCGAGTACGGCATCGAGACGGTCGATTTCCGCGAGCGTATTGTAGTGCGACAGGGAGACGCGTACCGCGCCGGTCTCAAGCGGCAGGCCGAGCCGCTGCATGAGCCGCGGAGCATACATGTGTCCGTCGCGGATGCCGATGCCTGCATCGGCCGCGGCTGTCACTACCGTGGCGGGCGATCTGCCCGGGAGGTTGAAGCAGACCGTGGGCACGCGCGCGTCCACCCGCGCGACATCCGCAATGCCGTAGATCACTGCGCCGCGTGCATGCAGCATGTCGAGCAATGCGCTCGATAAGGTCCGCTCGTATGCCTGAATGCCCTGCATCGCGAGGCGACAATCGTCCCGCAGCCCTTCCGGCTCGGGATCGCCCTGGCGCCCCGCGAGCCGTCGGCCGAGGGCTGCGAGGTAGTCCACCGCTGCGGCCATGCCGGCGACGTTCTCGTAAATGAAGGTTCCTGCCTCGATTTTCCCGGGTGGCTCATCGGGTATGAAGTCCTCGCGGAACGTTGGCAGTGCCGCGAGTGCAGCGTAGCGGCCCCACAGGAAACCCATGTGAGGCGCGAAGATCTTGTACCCGGAACAGACCAGGTAATCGCATCCGAGGGTCTGCACGTCGATCGGGCCGTGCGGTCCGTAATGCACCGCGTCGACGAACAGCTCCGCTCCTGCCGCGTGGGCCAGTTCGGCAACGGTGCGCACCTCAACGACGCTGCCCAATGCATTGGAGGCCAATGTGCAGGCCACGAGGCGCGTCTTTGCACCCAGCAGGGGACGCAGATCGTCGGGATGCAGCCGTCCGTCCTCACGCATGCGCCACCAGCGAATCCGCGCGCCCACGCTCTGCAGCGCCAGCCAGGTCGCTACGTTCGCCTCGTGATCCAGATCCGTCACGACGATCTCATCGCGCTTACCGAGCATCTGGCCGATCGCCAGGCTCACCGTGCGGATGAACGAAGTAGCGTTCATGCCGAAGGCGATCTCCTCGGGTCGCCGCGCATTGAGCAACGCGGCGACCTGCGCACGCGCGCGCGTGATCGTGGCGTCCACCGCGAGACTTTGGGGATATCGGCCGCCACGCTGCACGTTGTGCTCGAGCAGGTGGCGATTGACCGCATCCAGCACCCGCCCCGGCACCTGCGCACCGGCGGCGTTGTCGAAGAACACCGTTGATGGCGCGTTCTGCAGAGCTGGAAATTCCGCGCGCAGTACGTCGACCGGAAACGTCTCGTGCCGAATCGGATCGATGGCCATGGGTCGCAATCTCAGCTGTCGGTCACCGCGCGCTGGCGATAGATCATCTTAGGCGCACGCCACGAATGCGAGGGACGAACTTTAGGCCGGTCGCCCTAATGCAGGCGGACACGGATCACGATATCGGCGCGAACTGCGCGCGCTGACCGGCGAGCACCGCGACGAAGCGGTCGATGTCCTCGTCCGTGTTGTAGAAATGACAGGTGGCACGGATGTTGTTGTCGCGAAAGGAGGTGACGATCCCCTGCTCCATCAACTGCGCAAACAATCCGGCCGGATCGTGCGTCGGCACGGCCACCATCGGGCCGCGCCGGGCATCGTCGGCAGGCGTCACCGCCGGCCAGCCGATCTCGACCAACCGCTGCAGACAGCGAGCGGTCAGCGCCCGTACCCGCGATTCGATCTGCGCCGGATCCGCTTCCAGAACGATCTTCAGGCCGGCCTCCGCTGCGTAACAGTTCACGACGGCGGGGGTTCCAGCCTCGAAGCGGCGCGCAGTCGGGGAAGGCCGGTTGGCGGTGATATCCATGGCCGCGATGTTCTCCTGGGCGAACCAACCGGAGTTCGTCGGGGTCAGGGACTCGATCAGCTCCTGGCGGACGTACAGGAACCCGATGCCCGCGGTGCCGAGCAGGTACTTCAGCATGCCCCCGACGATGAAGTCGACGCCAAGGCTCCGGGCGTCGACCTGCAGGGCACCGATCGCCTGATAGGTGTCGAGCAGCACGCGGGCACCGCGGGCATGCGCGAGTTTCACGATGCCCGGGATGTCGAGGCGTGCACCATTGCGGAAGCAAACATGCGTCACCGCGACGAGCTGCGTGTGCTCGTCGATCAGGCGCTCGAAATGCTCAAGGGGAATGTAGCCGTCGGCTGCCCGCGGGACGTGGACCACCTGCGCCCCTTTGCGTTCCTGGGCATGCCAGATCTGTGCATTGGTCGGAAACTCGAAGTCGCTGACGATTACTTTGCGACGCGGCCCGTTGAATTCGAACGCGCTGGCGAGCGCATTAATGCCCGCAGAGGCCGACGCGGTCACGGCAATCTCATCCGGGGTGACGCCGAGCAGCTGCGCCACCAGCGATCGGACGGACTCGTTCTTGGTGATCCACACGTCCCAGTTGGCGCCGACGGCGAGGCGGTCGTCCATGTAGGCCTCGATGGCCTCGCGCACGGTATCGGCGAGGGCACAGTACGAGCCGCTGTTGAGGTAGGTCTTGTGCGCCAGGACCGGAAACCGGCGGCGCAGGGCAGCGAAGTTCGTCTTCATCGTCTTCAGTCTCGTCTCGGCATTCAATCCTAGCGCAATCCTCACTCAGGCCTGCGCCTGCGCCGCGCGCGCCAGGCGGGCGCGGCTGCGGGCACGCCATACGAAGTAGGCGATGGAAATCGTCAGCACCCAGGGAACACCGTACACCCACGACAGATTGAGCGTCGGAGTGAAGCCCATGGTGACGAGGATCGCCGCAAGCATGATGAGCCCGGCGTACTGCATCCAGGGGAAGAAGGGCATGCGCACCGGCAGATCGGTCGCGCGATTGCGGCGCCGGAAGCTCAGATGGCACACGAGAATGAACATCCACACCAGGATGGCCGCAAAGAGCGCCACGCCGAACAGGTCCGCGTACGCATTCGGCGTAAACATCGAGACCGCCGCCGAGATCAGCACGCCGGTCCCTGAAACCAGGATGGCGGCGATCGGGCTGCCGCGCTCGGACAGCCCTCCCAGTCGGCGCGGAGCATAGCCGCCGCGGGACAGCGAAAAGAGCATGCGCGAGCACAGATACACGTTCGTGTTCATGCTGGACAGCGCAGCGCTGATGACCACGAAGTTCATGATGCCGGCTGCATCGCGGATCCCGGAATACTGGAATACTGTGACGAATGGACTCTGCGAGACGACCGCGACGCCGGTATCGGTCCACGGGATGGTCGTCACGATGACCAGAATGGCCAGGACGTAGAACAGGAACAGGCGCAGCACCATGCTGCGCAGCGCCGCAGGGATGGCGACCCGGGGATTTTTGGTCTCCCCGGAGGTGACGGCGATGACCTCGATCCCGTTGAACGAGAATATGCCCACCGTAACCGCCATCCACAGTCCCGTCAGCCCCTTTGGCAGGAACCCGCCGGGCAGACCGGTGAGGTTGTGGAGGCCGACGGCCGGTCGGCCGATCCCCAGGATGCTGACGATCCCGAGGACGATGAACAGCACGATCGCGACGACTTTGATCAGGGCGAACCAGGACTCGACGGTTCCGAAATTGCCGACCGAACGGGAATTGAAGTACAGCATGACCAGACAGAAGCTGACCGCCCAGACCCATACGGGCATGCCGGGGAACCAGTAGCGCATGTACAGGCCTGCGGCAACCGCCTCCCCGCCGATGGCGATGACCTGGGAGATCCAGTACGTGTAGCGCACGACGAATCCCGACCAGGGATTGAGGTAGGTCTCGGCGTAGATGCCAAAGGAGCCGGCGGTCGGGTGTACGACCGCCATCTCCGAGAGACTGAAGACCATGACCAGCGCGACGAACCCGGCGAGGATGTAGCTGACGATGACCGCCGGCCCGGCATACCCGACCGCCAGCCCGCTGCCCATGAACAATCCGGTGCCGATCGCGCCGCCGAGGCCGATCATCACCACCTGCGTTTTGCTCAGGCTGCGGTGCAGTCCGCTTTCACGCTGCGTTGGAACCCCCTGCTCTGAACTCTCCACGGAACCTCAGAAGCGCCGCGTGACTGTGATGCCGATCGTTCGCGGCTGGACCGTCAGCAGCGCGTGCGGATCCTGCGTCGAATTGATCGCCGATACCTGCGCGCGTTCGTTGCTGAGGTTGTGCGCGAACAGGGTCACGGACCAGTGGCGGTAGATGGCACCGGCGCGCAGGTTCCACAGAGCGTAGGACTTCAACGGCAGGTTGAACGGATTGGAGGCGAAGTAGGAGTTCACTCCGCCGCGATACGTCACGCTCGTGCCGACGGTACCAATCCAGCTTCCGACCAGCGGGCGGGTGTAATCGAGCTGCGCATTGAACTGGAAGTCGGGCACGTTCGGAATCTTATCCCCGGTGATCCCGAGGGTGGGATTGAGCTGCTTCTGCAGCGCGCTCGCGCCCTGGGTGAGATACGCATCCTGGTAGGAGCCGGCCAGCGTCGCGGTCAGGTAGCGGACCGGGCGGGCCTTGAGCTGGAATTCCGCGCCCTTCACCTCCGCCTGACCGGCGTTGCCCTGGTAGACGAATGCGCCGTCCGGCGTGGTCAGCTGCACTTGAATATTGTTCCAGTGAATCAGGTACCCATCGAGCTGGTACTGCAGGTAGCCACTGAGCAGGCTGCCTTTGACGCCGAGTTCGTAGTTGGTCAGCGAATCCGGGGCGTAGGCCTTCGGCACCGGCTCGAACGGCTCGCTCAGGCTGTTCAGGCCGCCGCCGCGGAATCCCGTCGCCACGGTCGCATAGAGCAGCGCCTGAGGTCCGAGCCGGTAACTGAGGTTGCCCATCCAGGTGACCTTGTTGAAGCTCTCGTTGGGGTCGTAGATCGGCACGTCGCTCGGGGTGCCCGGCGGGAAGCCGCCGAACGGATGCGTCTGGACCTGGTAGCCGCTGAGGTTCTCCGTGAAGTAGCGCGCGCCGGCCTCAGCCGTCCATCGGTCGGTGATCTTCCAGGTCGCCTGTCCAAAGCCCGCCCACTGCTGGGTTTCGCGGTGATCGGTGCGGCCGAAGAAAGTGTCGCCGACGCCGGGATAGGTGAGCGCATCCGCACTGTTCGCGCTGCTGAACGGACCGGTCACGAGCCCCATCGCATCGGTCGTGAGCACGTCCACGGCGAGATTAGTGCTGGTCTGCTGCCGGAACGCGCCGACGACGAAGTTGACGGGCGAGTCGAGCGTCGTCGCAAAGCGCACCTCGCTCGAGTTCGACTTGCGCTCGCGCGGCTCGAGCGTCTCCGCCGGAATCGGCACGGCGAACGAGACGAGAATCGGCGTGGAGTCGAACGTGAAACCGGTCTTGCGGTTGAACTGGTTGTCCGTGAAGGTGAGCCTGCCGAGCTTGGTGCGCCACTTCACGGTCATTCCATAGACCTTGATGTTGTCCGACCACGGACTCTGCGTCACGTCGGTATTGCACAGATCGCAGCCGGTCACCGGGGGGATGGTGCCCCCGGCAAACGCCTGTACGCCGGGCGGCGTCCAGCGCGAAGAGCCGCCCGAATGCTCGCTCTGCGCCGTGTAGTTCAGATCGATCGTCAGATTTTCACTCGGCCGATAGCGCAGGATCGCCCGCCCGCCGCCGACGTCGTCGTAATTCACGCCTTTCAGAAAGCCCAGTGGCGCGACCGGGACCGATACGCCGTTGACGAGCGAGGTGACGCCCGCACCGACGCGGATCTGATTGACGTAACCACTGTCATAGAGCTTCCAGCCGACGATGCGCAGCGCCAGCACGTCATCGATGATCGGCAGGTTCAGCATACCGTTCACGTTGTAGTTATTGCCGGCATGCTGTGTCGTCGAGTCCTCGAGGGACACGTAGCCCTTGGTGCGATCGAGCACCGGCTCGTTCGGAATGAACCGGATCGTGCCGCTCATCGAGCTCGCGCCGTATAGAGTTCCCTGTGGGCCGCGCAGCACTTCGATGCGGTTCATGTCGTAGACGCGGATGTCCGGCTGGAAGCCGCCGCCGTCGTCGCTGTTGCCCTGGGTGACCACGGCCTCGCCGTAGTAAACCCCGACCGTCGAGGCACCCGTTGAGTTGATGCCGCGGATGATGTAGCGGCGATCCCCGGGCCCGAGGGTCTGAACCGCGAGCCCTGGAATCTGCCCGGCGATGCTCATGATCCCAGATGCGTCCTCCCGCTGCAGCGAGGCACCGGTGATCGCCTGGATCGAGGCCGGCACGTTGATCACATCGGCGGCGCCGAGCTTGGTAGCCGTGACGACGACCTCCCGCAACGCGCCAGTGCGGATCACCGAGCTGCGGACCGCGGCGCGCGCCGCCTTGGTCACATGGGTGCCTGCCGGGGCGGCAAGCGCAGGAGTCGCCGCGAGGGCCGCCGCGGCGAGGATGGAGGAGACCAGCAGCGAGACCGGAGTGCGGGCAGAGTTGGACACGATGGATCCCCCGTAACGTAGTTCGTATGCGGGCCGCGCGCGGCGCGGTCCCGTTCAGTCGTAATAATTGATGCTGGGATTGTCGCCCGGACAGATCACGCCGACGACAAACAGCCCGTCGGCCTCGGTGGCCTGCAGGGAGTGCAGTTGTTTGCGCGGCAGGAAAATCACCTCGCCCGGACCCACCGGCGTCCGGCGCGTCTCCGTCCACATGCAGCCACGGCCCGCGAGCACGATGAGCGTTTCCTCGTAGAGGTGGCGGTGCGGAGCGGCCTTGGACTGCGGTATGTGGCCGATGAACTGGGTCACCACCTGCGAGCCGATCGCTTTGTCGACCAGCAGCTGGAAGTAGCGCGGACCCATCGCGGTCCGCTGGGCCGCATCCACTGCCACCACGCGCTGCGGGTAATGTTCGTCGAAATTCTCGGGTACCTGGGCGGGCCACTCGAGCTGCGCCGGCGGTGAGGCCAGCAAGAACACCTTGAGCGTCTCGGCGCCGCGCGGCGCAAGCTGCAGTACCTCGCCCGCGCGCAGATGGACCCCGTCGGTGGCTTTCACCGGAAAGCTCCGCCCGGAGATGACAGCCGCGCCGCTGCCGGACATCACAAATAGGATGGCATCGCTCGAGCCGACCGACACGGCGGGCGTGCGCTCCCCTTCAGCCTCGAGCAGAAATTGGGTCTGGTGCACCGCGCCGCTCTCCGGACCGACGATGCAGCAGTAGCGCAGACTTCCGCGCTGCTCATGCTCGGCCCGATCGGCGCAGATGACGTGGCAGCCGCCGTCCAGCCACCGCCGCGGACCGTCCGCCGCGGTCACCCAGGCGATGGCGCGGTTGGCGGGACTGTCCGGATCGTCAAGCGGGCACCCTCCGGGCAGACCGTTATGCGCGCCGTCGCAGAACGGTGGCTCACGCGTGTGCTTGCAGCCGCACAGCAGCACCTCTTCAGTGCGCGCAGCGACGAAGCGCCGCGGCTCGAGTCCGGTGCCGCCGTGTGAGCCGTCGCAGAACGGCTGCTTTTTTGAGCGCCCACAGGCGCACCAGAAGTACGTCCTGCCGCCCTCGAGGGCGACCAGATACGGCTTCGGCTGAACGACCAGGGGAGCGCTCATGGCTTCGATACTGTCCTCAACAGCCCGGTGCTTGTACAGCGGGGCTTTAGGCTGGTGGGCCTAATCAGCACGACCGTTCTGCGACGGCCGGCAGCGCGGTCAGGCGCTCATGCGCTGCTCGCCCGGCGTGCTCAGCGGCACCAGGCGCTCGATCGTACCGCTCGACTCCTCGCTGATCCGCTGCGGATCGGTGCACAGGCACGGACGCAGCACCTCCAGGATGCCGTGATAGCCCTCACGGATCGTCGCGGCACACAACTCCCGGTTCTGGTACTCGGTGTAGTTGACCCAATTCTCCGAGACGATCCAGGTCACCTCGATGATCGAGCGCAGCCGGCGGGGGTCCGCCGGCAGACTCATCAGCCCCTGCTGAGCGAGCGCTCGCATGAAGCGCTCGATGACCTGCAGCCGACGCTCACGGTTCTCGGCGTAGCGGCGGCGCAGCTCCGGGTCCTGGCGCAGCAGGCCGGCGAGCTCGCGATAGAAGAAGCGGTACTTGACGATCAGCTGCAGCTGCCGCACGAACATCGCCGCCATGTGTTCGAGTGTCGGCGCCAGGTGATCCCGGTACCAGCCGGCGTTCATCTCGTCGATCGCACTCTGAAAGAGTGCGCAGATGACGTCGCGCTTGCTGGGAAAGTGGTACTGCAGGTTGCCCTTGCTGATGCCGCAACGCTCCGCGATTCGGCTCGCCGAAACGGCTGCGGTCCCCTCCGCATTGAACAGCTCAAGG
Organism: Pseudomonadota bacterium; assembly: GCA_021815925.1. Lineage (GTDB taxonomy): Bacteria > Pseudomonadota > Gammaproteobacteria > Steroidobacterales > Steroidobacteraceae > 13-2-20CM-66-19. The sequence goes on from JAKAZL010000005.1 coordinate 18,513, forward strand.
GCAGCGCTGAGAATGCGCTGTTGCGTCGATCGCGTGGCCATGGCCGTCTGCTCTCGAAGTTAACGGACTGCGCCCCTTCTTGGCCTGCCGGCAGGCAGGCTGCCCGAACTGCGCCACCCCCCGATGGACACATCCGCTCGACCCAGAGTTAATTGACACCTGAAGCAAAAGTCAAGTCACCCGGGTGCGGGCCGGCGATCGGCGCCACCGCCGGTGGACCGGGTTTCGTCCCGCGCCCGCCATGAGCTGCACCGTGACGGCATCATCACCGAACCGCGTGCCGACGCCGGGCATCGACCCGCTCAGGCGGTCGATGCCTGGAGTGCCGCGAGCTCCCGTGCCAGCGCGGCCCCTTCCTCGTCGGCGAGCGCCGCCGTGTGCAGACGCGCCATCAGCGCCGCGCCATCCGGCCGGGCGCCGAGCCGCTCCAGCTGGGCGAACAGCGCGCTGAAGTGGCGCCAGCCGCGCTCATGCGTGTCACCGTAGCCCTTGATCAGCCGCTGCGCGCGCGCCAGCTCGATGGCCAGAGGGCGGTTCCGAGGCGTCAGCCGCTGCAGGGCCTGCAGCCACGACTCAATGCGTGCGTTCTCCTGCCGGTAGCGCAGCGTTCCGCGTCGCCAGCGGCGCAGCCCCGCCAGCGTGTACAGCAGGAGAAAGCCGCCGAGCCGGTTCGAGCGGATCCGCCGCCCGCGGACCCGCCGCGCAAGCCAGTCCGCCAGCCGAGGTGCGCGCTGCAGCCGGCTGCCGAGCGCCGCGGGCAGCGTATCGGCGATCTCCTGGGCGCGTGGACTGAGGAATTCCGTGATGCCGACGATCTGCTCCGGCGCGGCCCGCACGTCTGCACGCACCCGCTCGAGGCGTGCCGAACGGGTCTTGAGGTCCGCCACGCGGATGGTGTCCTCGAACGTCATCCACAATGCCAGCGCCCGGGCGACGTGCTCGCTCAGGGTCCAGGCTTCCTCCCCGTGTGCGGCTTCCAGCGCGACGATCGACTCCAGTCGTCTCAGGTACAGTCCGGCATAGTCCGCGTCCTGGTAATCGATCATGCGCCGCACCCCCGCCAGGGCGAGCGGCTGCACCGGCGGCGGCAGGCGGCGCACCGCCTCGAGCAGCGGCTGCAGGTGCGGCGAGACGGCGCGCTCCGGCACCGGCGGCAGAACGGACTGCGCCGGCGCCGCGGCGGCTTCGGATATGGATCCGCCGCGCGTGGCCACCTCGCAGGCATCCGCGAAAGCCGCGAGATTGGTCTCGACCGCGATGCCGCTCGCGCGCACGGCTGCCTCGAACGCGTGCCTGCGAAACGGCAGCACCCCGCTGCCGCAGAGCGCACCGAGAATCACCGAACTGATGACGCTGCGATGCCGCTCCGCAAGTGCATCCATGTCGAACAGCACGAGTCGCTTGGACTGCTGGCGCAGCAGCTCGGTGAGTGCCGCGGGATCGGCCGTCCCCTGCCCCAGCGCGCTCTTCTCGGCGATCGAGTAGGCGCGGTGCGTCGAGGCGATCACCGTCGTACGCGCCGGATCGATCAGGCCACGCTGCAGCGCCCGACCGGCTTCGACCAGCTCGGAGGCCACGACGCAATCCACATCGCCCGGCACCGGCATCAGCGCCATGACGGGCTCGCGACCAGCCGACTGTGCGGCGGCCTGCGGAAAAAATTCCAGGTAGTAAATGGTCGCGCCGGTGCGTTGCGCCACCCCCGGCACGGAGGTCGATTGCGCGAGGTAGCCTTCGGCTTCGGCGATCTCGACCAGCCAGTCCGCCAGAACGCCGCCACCCTGGCCACCGAGCGCGGCAATAGTCAGGGTGATGGGCCGGACCGAACCAGCGGTGCTCTGGGCCATGGGCGATTCGCGCCTACACCGCGTAGCGCAACAGTCGTCGCGCCCGCCGCCGCTGCAGAAAGCCGATGACCGTGCGGCGCAACCACGCCAGCAGCCGATCCCGGCGGGTCGGATTGAACAGCAGCTCGGCGCGATAGAACGAGGGGCAGAGCACGGCGGCGTGCGCCACCTCGCCGCACACCCCGCATCCCACGCAGCTGTGATCGACGTGCGCGACCGGATCGCTGCGCAGCGGATCGGGGTTCGGCCGGATGGTGAGCGAGGGACAGCCGGAGAGCCGGATGCAGGAGTGATCACCGGTGCAGGCATCGGGGTCGACGCCGAAGCGCTCCTGCACCACGCGCTCGCCCTTCTGGATGGCCTGGCGCGTCAGCGGGCGAATGCGTCGCTGGCGATTCAGCTGGCACTCCCCTTCCGCGACGATCACTTTCGGCCCGGCGTCCTTCGTGCTCAGCGCCTCGCGCAGCACCGCCAGGGTACCCTGCATGTCGTAGGTGCGCGTCCGACGCACCCAACGCACCCCCACGCCACGCACCGCCGCGACGATCGAGTTGTTGCCCTGCCGCCGCACGCCGGCGCCGCGGGACGAGGGGATGTCCTGGCCGCCGGTCGCCGCGGAATAATTGTTGTCGACGATGATCGTGACGTCATCGTGGCGGTTGAATACCGCATTGCCGATTCCGCTGGTGAGTCCGTTGTGCCAGAACCCGCCATCGCCCATCACCGCGAGCGCACGGCGGGGTCCGGCCGAACTCAGCGCCGAGGCGCCCGCCGGGCCGAGGCCGTAGCCCATGATGCTGTTGCCCATGTTGAACGGTGGCAGAGTGGCGAATGAATGGCAGCCGATGTCGGCGCTGATGTGCCACGGGCCGGTCTGACGCTGCAGCAGCTTCATGGCCGCGAACAGCGGCCGTTCCGGACACCCGGTGCACAGGCCCGAGGGCCGCGGCGGAACGAGCGCCGCAAGGCGCTCGGCGGGCAGCGGCCTGCGGGGCGCCGTCGCGACGGCGAGCCCGGGGGCCCAGCGCTCGAGCAACGCGCTGATGCCCTTGCGCAGAACCTCGACCGTGTACTCGCCGCTCATCGGCAACAGCTCTTTGCCGAGCAGGCGCGCGCTGAGGTCGTTCCGGCGCAGGATCTGGTTCGCGGCCTGCTCGATGAACTCCGGCTGACCTTCCTCCACCACCAGCACGGCGCGCTTGCCGGTGCAGAACCGCACCCACTCCTCGGGTACCAGCGGGTAGGTGACGTTGAGCACGTAGAGCGGCACGCGGCTCGAGCCGAATGCATCGGCGCAGCCGAGCAGCTCGAGCGCGCGCAGCACGCTGTTGTACAGCCCGCCCTGCAGCACGATGCCGATCTCGCCGGCATCGCCGTCAATGGTTTCGTTCAGGCGCCGCTCGGCGACGAACCGCTCGGCAGCCGGGAAGCGCTGCTCGATCTTCTCGCGCTCCTGGGCGTAGGTCGAGGGCGGCAGGATGATGCGGCCGTAATCGCGCTGCGGGGCGGCGAGCGCCTCGGCGCGCGAGAACGGCGGACGCCGGTTGTCCGAGGCGACGAAGCGGCCATACACGTGGCAGGCGCGGATGCGCAGCATGAGCATCACCGGGGTGTGGCTGGCCTCGGACAGCTCGAAGCCCTGCTCGACCGCCCGCACGATCTCGGGCAGGTGCGGCCGCGGGTCGAGCAGCCACATCTGCGATTTCATGGCGAAGGCATGGGTGCGCTCCTGCATGATGCTCGCGCCCTCGCCGTAGTCCTCCCCGAGGATGATCAATGCCCCGCCCTGGACGCCCGCGGAGGCGAGGTTGGCGAGCGCATCGGAGGCAACGTTCGTGCCGACCGTCGACTTCCAGGTCACCGCGCCGCGCAGCGGATAGTTGATCGACGCGGCGAGCATTGCCGCGGCGGTCGCCTCGGAGGCGCTCGCCTCGAAATGCACACCGAGCTCGGCGAGCACCTCCTCGGCGTCGGCCAGCACGTCCATCAGGTGCGAGATCGGCGCGCCCTGGTAGCCGCCCACGTAGGCGACGCCGGACTGCAGCAGCGCCTTGGTTACCGCCAGGATGCCTTCGCCCCGAAACTCCTCACCCGCCCCGAGGCGCAACGAGTCGACCTGCTTGGCGAAGGAGCGCTCTGCCATGACCGCCCCGGCCCTAGTTCGCGGGCACCAGCGCGAGCACCCGCAAGGGGCTGCCCGAACCGTTGACGATTTTCAGCGGCGGGGCGATCACGACCGCCCCTGTCGCGGGCAGCTGATCGAGGTTGGTGAGGCTCGCCAGCCCGAAGCGGTTCGATCCGTGCATGATGGTATGACAGGGAAACATGGGCTCGAACGTCGGGGCCTGGCCGGCGTCGGTTCCGACGGTCTCGACCCCCACCCCGAGGATATCCCGTTCCCGCGCCAGGAACGGCACGCATTGAGGATGAAAGCCCGGAGTATGCGCCCCGTCGGCGCCGATGTTGAGGAATGCCTTGGCCGAGGTGCGCTTCGACCAGTCGGTACGGACCAGGACCCAGGCGCCGGCCGGAATCCGCCCGTGGCGGGCCTCCCAGGCCTCGACCATCTCGCGGGTCAGCAGGAAATCGGCATGCTTGCTCACATGCTCGGACACGTCGATGACGCAGGCCGGGCCGATGAAGCGCTCGACCGGGATGTTGTGGGTCGCGTTCAACGGATAGTCCTTGCCCGTGACCCAGTGGATCGGGGCATCGAAATGCGTCCCGGTATGCTCGCCGCAGGAAATGTTGTTCCAGTACCAGGCCGGCCCACGCTCGTCGTAGCGGGAGATCTCCTCGAGCGCGAATGGCTTCGACGGCGCGAACTGCGGCGGCAGCTGGATCGTGGCGGTGGCCGGCTCGAGCGGCACAGTGAGATCGACGACGCGGATACCGCCCCCGGCGAGGGCGCTGACCAGCTGCGCGAGGATGTGAGCTTGCGGGGCTTTGGCTGATGCACTCATGTCATGCGTCTCCACCTGCGGGACCGGGGGCCACGGGGCTTATATTTGACACCTCAAGCATTTGAGAATATAACACACGCCCATCATGATTGCGATACCGGCCCGGGACGGGAGATAGACCGCCGTGAAGCGGATCGTCTGTGTAGGCGGCGGCCCGGCCGGGTTGTACACGGCCATCCTGTTGCGTACCGCGCTGCCGCGGACCCGGGTGGAGGTTTACGAGCGTAACCGCCCGGATGACACGTTCGGTTGGGGTGTGGTTTTCTCCGACCGCACGATCGAGAACTTCCGGCGCGCCGATCCGCCGTCGCACGCGGCGATCATTGCCGAGTTTCATCACTGGGACGACATTGACATCCACTTCCGGGGCCGGCGTCTGGTGAGCGGCGGGCACGGCTTCTGCGGGCTCGGGCGCAAACGCCTGCTGGGGCTGCTGCAGGCGCGCGCCGACGAGCTTGGCGTGGCGCAGAATTTTCAACACGAGATCGATGTCGACGACGAATTCGACGATGCCGACCTGATCGTTGGCGCCGACGGGGTCAACAGCAGGATGCGCACCCGCTACGCGGACGCGTTCGCACCGGAACTCGACCGGCGCAAGTGCCGCTATATCTGGCTCGGCACGACGCGCCGCTTCGCGGCGTTTACCTTTGCGTTCGAGCAGACCGAGCACGGCTGGTTCCAGATCCACGCCTACCAGTTCAGCGCCGAGCTCTCGACCGTGATCGTCGAGACTCGCGAGGAGACCTGGAAGGCACACGGCCTCGATCGCTGCGACACGGCCGCGTCCATCGCATTCTGCGAGCGACTGTTCGCGCACCATCTCGACGGTCACGGCCTGCAGAGCAACGCCACGCACCTGCGCGGTTCGGCGTGGCTGAACTTCCTGCGGGTCAACTGCCGTCACTGGTCGCACGGCAAACGCGTCCTGATCGGCGATGCAGCGCACACGGCGCACTTCTCGATCGGCTCGGGCACGAAGCTCGCGATGGAGGATGCAATCTCCCTCGCACGTCACGTCACTTCGGGCGCGCCGCTCGCCGAGGCGTTGAGCGCGTACCAGCAGGAACGCAGCCTGGAGGTCCTGAAGCTGCAAAGCGCCGCGCGCAACCGCATGGAGTGGTTCGAGAATGTCGCGCGCTATGCGCACCTGGAGCCCGAGCAGTTCGCCTACAGCCTGCTCACCGGCAGCCAGCGGATCGGCCATGAGAACCTCCGGAGCCGCGATCCGCAGTTCGTCAGCGGGTTCGAGCAGTGGCTGGCCGACCGGTCCGGGTTGCACGAGCGGCGCCCACCGATGTTCCTGCCGCTGCGGCTGCGCGACCTTACGCTGGCCAATCGGGTGGTCGTCTCCCCCATGGCGCAGTACTGCGCCACCGATGGAGTGCCCGGCGAGTGGCATCTGGTGCACTACGGGCACCGCGCGCTCGGGGGCGCGGGGCTGGTGTACACGGAGATGACTTGCGTCTCGCCCGAGGGACGCATCACGCCGGGCTGCACCGGCCTGTGGAACGAGACCCAGCGCGAGGGGTGGCGGCGGATTGTGCAGTTCGTCCACGCGCAGACACCCGCCAAGATGTGCCTGCAGCTCGGACATTCCGGACGCAAGGGCTCGACGCAGCTGGGCTGGGAGCAAATGGACCATCCGCTGCCGGCAGGCAACTGGCCGCTGCTCGCCCCATCGGCGCTGCCGTACCTGCCCGGGGTCAGCGCCACGCCGAAGGCGATGACCCGTGCCGATATGGATACCGTACGCGAGCAGTTCGTACGCGCGGCAGGTCTCGGGGCCGAAGCCGGCTTCGACATGCTCGAGCTGCACATGGCCCACGGCTACCTGCTCGCCTCATTTCTCTCCCCGCTCACCAACCAGCGCGACGACGAATACGGCGGAGACATCCGCGGACGACTGCGCTTTCCGCTCGAGGTGTTCGCAGCCGTGCGGGCCGTGTGGCCGGCCGAGCGGCCGATCGCAGTGCGCATCTCGGCGACGGACTGGGCACCAGGGGGGCTGTCGGATGCGGATCTGCTCGCCATTGCACGCGCACTGAAGCAAGCGGATGCCGACCTGATCGACGTCTCGAGCGGTCAGACCGTGCCGTGGCAGGAGCCGGCCTACGGGCGCATGTGGCAGACGCCGTTTGCCGACGAAGTGCGCAATGAGATCGGCATTGCGGCGATGGCGGTCGGTAACATCTACGAGCCCGACCACGTCAACACCATCATTGCGGCGGGCCGCGCCGACCTGTGTGCGATCGCCCGGCCGCACCTCGCCAATCCCGCCTGGACGCTCGAGGCCGCAGCCCGCCTCGGCTATGCCGATCAGTGGTGGCCGAAGCCCTACCTCTCGGGCAAGACACAGCTCGAGCGTGCCCGGCAGCGCGCCGCCGACGCCGGGGCGCCCCAATGACGGCGGGTGAGCAGGCCGCAGCGCGACAGCCGCTCGCCGGACGGCACGCGATCGTGACCGGCGCCGGACGTGGTATCGGCGCGGCCTGCGCAAGCGCGCTCGCTGCCGACGGAGTGCGCGTCTCTCTGCTCGGGCGTGACCGCTCCCGGCTCGAGCAGACCGCAGCGCGGCTCGGCGGCCCGGAGCGTGCCCAGCCGATCCCCACCGACGTCGCCGAGCCGGCAGCCGTCGCCCGGGCGTTTGCCGCCGCCCGCGCCAGCTTCGGGCCGGTGCACATCCTGATCAACAACGCCGGCCAGGCCACGAGCGCCAAGTTCACCGACAC
>JAKAZL010000005.1:26154-32650 GCA_021815925.1 Pseudomonadota bacterium
GCGCGCATTCGCCAGAACCTCCAGGCTCGCTTCGGCACCACCCTGCCGCGCTTCGACCTGATGGCGCAGCTCGAGCGGGCACCCGAGGGGCTGAAGATGAGCGAGCTGTCGCAGCGCATGATGGTCACCGGCGGCAACGTCACGGGCATCACCGACGGGCTCGAGAAGGAAGGTCTCGTGGTGCGCGAGGTGGACGCCGCGGACCGGCGGGCATTTCGCGTGAAGCTGACTTCCGAGGGCCGGCGTCAGTTCGCGCGCATGGCGAGCGAGCACGAGCAATGGGTGATCGACCTGTTCGGGGGACTCTCGACCCGGCAGAAACGCGAACTGATGGACCTGCTCGGCCGGGTCAAGCAGCTCGTGCAGTCCTCCTCCCCGCATTGACGGCCTGCCCATGAACGTGACGACCTCCTTCGACATCGAGCGCTTTGAGCCGCGACACTTCCGCTGGCAGGCCGAGGAGCGCGTCGGGGTGATCACCCTCGAGCGGCCCGAGCGCAAGAATCCCCTGACGTTCGACTCGTACGCCGAGCTGCGCGACCTGTTTCGCGCGCTGGTGGCGGTTCCGTCCATCCGCGCCCTCGTCATCACCGGCGCGGGCGGGAATTTCTGCTCCGGGGGCGACGTGCACGAGATCATCGGACCGCTGACCCGCATGGATCCGCCGGGACTGCTGGCCTTCACGCGCATGACCGGCGATCTGGTCAAGGCGATGCGCGCCTGCCCGCAGCCCATCGTCGCGGCCGTCGACGGTGTGTGCGCCGGCGCTGGAGCGATCCTCGCGATGGCCTCGGACTTTCGGCTCGGCACACCGCACGCCCGCACCGCGTTTCTGTTCACACGCGTGGGACTGGCCGGATGCGACATGGGCGCCTGCGCCATCCTGCCCCGCATCATAGGTCAGGGGCGCGCAGCGGAGCTGCTCTACACCGGGCGGGCCATGTCGGCCGAGGAAGGACTCGCCTGGGGCTTTTTCAACCGACTCGAACCGGCCGAGCGGCTGCTGGCTGCGGCGCGCGCCCTCGCCGCAGAGATCGCCCATGGGCCCACCGCCGCCCATGCCATGACCAAGCGGATGCTGCACGCCGAATGGCATCTGCCGCTCGATGCAGCCATCGACGCGGAGGCCGAGGCGCAGGCCCAGTGCATGCAGACACGCGATTTTCATCGCGCGTACCAGGCATTCGTAGCCAAGCAGAAACCGAAGTTCGAGGGAGACTGAGCGTCGTGCACGCCGCCGATCCGCTCGCCTGGCCGTTCTTCGCGCCCGAACACCGCGAACTCGCCACGCGGGTGCGGACGTGGGCCGCGCAACACCTGGCGGTTCCGTTTCCAACCGAGGACGCCGCGACGCTCGCCGCCTCGTGTCGTACGCTCGCGCGCGCGATGGGAGAGGCGGGTTGGACCCGCCACTCGATAGCCGATCCTGACGCACCGCCCGACGCGCCCGGCGCGCGCTTCGACGTGCGGACCCTGGCGTTGATCCGCGAGACACTCGCGCGGCACGACGCGCTGGCGGACTTCGTGTTCGCCATGCAGGGTCTGGGCAGCGGTCCAATCTCGCTCGCCGGCTCACCTGAGGTGCGCGCGCGCTACCTGCCGAAGGTGGCACGCGGCGAAGCGATCGCCGCGTTCGCGCTGTCGGAACCGGACGCGGGCTCGGATGTCGCGGCGCTCGAGTGCCGGGCGCGGCCCACCGACGACGGCTACCGGCTCGACGGGGAGAAGACCTGGATCTCCAACGGCGGCATCGCGGACTTCTACTGCGTCTTCGCCCGCACGAGCGAGCCGCAGCGCCGGTCGGACGGATCGATCTCAGCCGAGGGCATCAGCGCCTTCGTGGTGGATGCCGGCACACCGGGACTGGAGGTTGCCGAGCGGATCGAGCCGATCTCGCCGCACCCGCTGGCGCGGCTGCGCTTCACGGACTGCCGCGTGGGCAGCGCCCAGCGGCTCGGCGCGCAGGGCGAGGGCTTCAAGCTCGCGATGCGCACGCTCGATGTGTTCCGGACCACCGTGGCCGGCGCGGCGCTCGGCTTGGCCCAGAGCGCCTTCGATGCGGCGCTGGCGCAGGTCACCCGTCGCCAGATGTTCGGCCGGAGGTTGGCGGACTTCCAGCTGACGCAGGCCGCTCTCGCCGACATGGCCAGCGAGCTCGACGCGGCGCGACTGCTGACCTACCGCGCCGCGTGGCTGCGCGACTGCGGCGAGACCGCAGTAAAAGAGGTGGCCATGGCGAAGATGGCCGCGACCGAGGGCGCGCAGCGTGTCATCGACCGGGCCGTACAGTTGTTCGGCGGACGCGGCGTGGCGCGCGGGGAACGGGTGGAGCGCCTGTACCGCGACATCCGCGCATTGCGCATTTACGAAGGAGCCACCGAGGTGCAGAAACTGATCATCGGCCGCGAACTGCTGCGTCCGTCGCGAGGTCGCTGAGTTGGGCCTGTTCGAGATCCTGCAGCCGCCCGGCTGGGAGCGCCCCTCGGGCTACAGCAACGGCGTGCTTGTCACGGGACGGCAGGTGTTCGTCGCCGGCCAGATCGGGTGGGACCCGCGCACCGGGCGCTTTGCGAGCGACGGACTGGCCGGACAGGCCGGACAGGCGCTGCGCAACGTGGTGGCGGTACTCGCTTGCGCCGGCGCCGGCCCCGAACACGTCGTGCGCCTGACCTGGTATCTCACCAGCCGCGCGGAATACCTCGCGCAGCTGACGGAAATCGGCGCGGCCTACCGGGAAGTGATGGGCCGGCACTTCCCGGCGATGACCGCTGTCGAGGTCGCCGCGCTCGTCGAGGAGCGGGCCAAGGTGGAGATCGAGGCCACGGCAGTGCTGCCCTAGCCTCGCGCCGCGGATGCGCACGCGCCTCTACCCATGAGCACCTGGCGCCCTCCCGAGCGAATCCGCCATGCGCCCGCCGCCGGCCGGTGGCCGACGCCGGCCGAGGCCGCCCGCGCCCGGCTGTTCTCGCCGATTGCCCTCGGGCCGACCCGCCTCGCGCAGCGCACGTGGGTGCCGGCGATGGTGCCCTGGCGCGCCAGCAGCGACGGATTCGTCACACCGAACGTCATCGAGTGGTACGAGCGCTTCGCGCGCGGCCGGCCCGGTGCGATCGTGCTCGAGGCGACCGGCATCCGCGACGTGCCGAGCGGCCCGCTGCTGCGCATCGGGGACGATCGATTCATCGCGGGACTGCGCGAGCTCGTCGGGCGCGTGCGCGCGGCGAGCGGCGGGCAGACGCGCCTGTTCATCCAGTTGATCGACTTTCTGGCCATTCGCCGCCGGCCGGACCCCAGGCGCTTCCTGCAGGAATTTCTGCAGATCACGGATCGGCATCGTGCGGCCTGCGGCGCGCAATCGGCATCCGACTCCGAGGTTCGCGCGTGGTTGTCCCAGCGTCCGCACGCCGAGCTCGCCGAGATCCTCACGCCGCGCGAGCTCGAGGCGCTCGAGTACGGTCAGCGCGAGCGTGTCACCGACGTGAACCTGCCGCACATCGAGGAGCTGCCCCGGCGGCTCCCGGCACTGTTCGCCGACGCCGCCCGGCGGGCTCGGTCGGCCGGATTTGATGGCGTGGAGCTGCATTACGCCCATGCCTACACGATGGCTTCGTTTCTCTCGCGACTCAACACCCGCAGCGACGGCTACGGCGGGGGGATCGAGGGGCGGTTGCGCCTGGCGCTCGAGGTCTACCGGCGCGTGCGCACAGAAGTCGGCGCGGATTTCGCGGTCGGCTGCCGCTTCCTGGCCGAGGAGTGCATTCCCGGCGGCACGCCGCTGGAGGACGCCGCGGCGTTCGGCTGCGCGTTCGCCCGCGCCGGCATGAACTTCCTGTCCCTCTCGCGCGGCGGAAAATTCGACGACGCCGCCCAACCGAAGATCGGCGCGGCCGCCTATCCCTACACCGGCCGCAGCGGTTACGAGTGCATGCCCTCGTATTACTCCGACGCGCGCGGCCCCTTCGGCCGCAATCTCGAGCCGGCGGCGTACATCCGCCGGGCGATCCGCGCCGAGGGTCACGCCACACCACTCGTTGTGGCCGGCGGCATTCACAACTTCGAGCAGGCCGAGGAGATCCTCGCCGACGGCACTGCCGACGTAGTGGGCTTTGCGCGCCAGGCCCTCGCCGACCCGGACTGGTTCATCAAAGTGCGCTCAGGCCGCGGCGCCGAGGTGCGCCTGTGCCTGTACACCAACTACTGCGAAGCACTCGACCAGCGACACCGCGAGGTGACCTGCGAGCTATGGGATCGCGAGCACCTGGACGAGCCCGGCAGCGCGCGGTCGGCCGACGGCAAACGCCGCCTGATCGCCCCGCAGTGGACGCCATAGGCGCACGCTCGCCGCGCGCCGTCAGCCAGTGACCGCCTCGCGCAGGCGGGCCAGATCTTCGTGACGCGTCGCGATGTCCCGTCGCGCTGCCCCGAGACGCAGGTCGCGCAGCACCTCCAGCGCCCGCAGCAGTACCGGCAACGGCGGACCGCTGGCGGTAATGCCTTCGAGCTCCCGCGCCTCGAGCGTCGCGGCCGGCGCGGCGATGAAGCGGTTGACCAGGCCGTCGTGATGCTGGGCGGCGTAGCGGCCGAACAGGTCGCACACCTCGAGGTAGGCTCGCGCGTTGCGCCGGAACCAGTCCGCATGACGGTGCGCGGGCATCAGCTCGAGCAGCTCATCGAGCAGGCTCTTGTAGGTCATGCACTCGCGCAGGCGGGCCTGGTCCGCCGGGAGCATGAACAGCATCTTGTCCACCAGCAGCTGCGCGTAGTACGGGTCGTTGGCGCGGCACACCCCGAGCAGCAGATCGAGCTCGTTGATGCCCGAGAAATCCCCCGCGTTGGCGCCGCGGTACTCCTGCCGGCCGACGCGATAGGGTTTGTAGTAGGGCCGCACCGAATAGAAAAACCGCTCAACATCCAGCTGCTGCATCAGACGCGCGCTGATCCGCAGCACCTCCTCGAGCGAGCCCCTGGCCGCCGCGAACATCACGTCCGCGACCGGACTGGACACGCCCAGGTGCACGATGGCGGTCAGGGCATCGGCGGCGAGTTGCAGCGAGAGGATGCCGCGGGTGTTCTCGTCGATGAAGAGAAATTCGTCGCGCAGCCGCGTAAAGCTCTTGCGCACGCCGGCCCGCGCGCGGTTGTGGGTGGCGAGATGACTGGTGGCGAACCGCGGCGCCATGCCGAGTGAGGCGCCGACGTGCAGCGCCAGCGCGGAGGCCTCCGGGAACGGCGAGCGCTCCTCGCGCGCCGGGTTGGTCAGCTCGTGTCGGCGCAGCGCGGCCAGATACATGCCGACGTTGCCAAGGACCCCAAAGCCGCTGTGAAACCCCTCCCCGGTGTTGCCTTCCTGGAGCAGAGCGAGAACGTGCGCACGACCCTCTGCCTGCAGCGCCTGCTTCAAGGGCTCACCGACGCCCGTCACCTGCGAGCGGTCAGTCGCCGCGAAGTAGCGCTCTTCGAGCTCGGTGTTGATGTCGACGAACGCGGTGCGGATCCAATGCTCGAATGCCTCGGCTCTGCTGCTCACGTCTCGCCCCTGGGATCGGCCTGTTGGAGCGTCACATTGTCCGCCAGCGGGCGCGGAACATTGTTTCGATTGGGGTCCCGGCCGCATGGCGGCGCAGAACGGATGCCGTCCGCGGGCCGTGCGCACAGACCGCCGCGGTGGCTCGGTCGGGCACCGATACTTATAATAGGCGAGCTCGGCGGCATGGAAGGCGGCACGACGATTGACGACCCCGCAGACTGAACGCGCGCGAGGCGGCGACCCCCTGACGCTGGTGCTGGGCGCACTGGGTGCGCCGCGGCGCTTTGTCCGCCCGTGGTACCTGGCATACCTGCTGCTCGGCATGGTGACCGCGGGCCTCCTGCCGGTACTGCTGCCGCTCGCCGTCGAGGCGCAGTCCCACAGTCTCGCGGCCGTCGCGTACGTGCTCGGCGCCTACAATTTCGGACTACTAAGCTCGCCCCTGTGGGGGATGAGCGCCGAGCGCACCGGGGCGCATCGCCGGCTGTTTATCGGCAGCTTCCTGCTCACCGGCACCGGCATCGCAGCGCTGCTGCTATTTACAACGCTCCCACTGTGGTTGGCAGGTGCCTTCGCCGCGGGCGCCGGGTCGGGCGGTGCCGCGACGCTCGCCACGCTGTTCGTCATTGACTTCGCGCCGCAGGCCGAGTGGGAAGCCCGCATCGGCTGGCTGCAGAGCTTCAATGCCGCCGGCGAGGTCTTCGGACTGATCGCCGCCGCGGGTGTCTCAAGCGGGGAATTTTCGCCAGCGCTGTGGGGGGCGGCGGCACTGGTGGTCGTTGCCGCAGCACTGGGGGGCATCGGCCTGCCGGTCCGCACCACCGGGACCGCCGGGAGCCACCGCCCCCCGGTTCACGCCCTGCTCGACATCCGGGCACTGGCGCGTTTTCCGCGGCTCAGCCGGCCCGCGGGCATCGGGCTGCACGTCGAGTGGCTGAACCTGCGCGGTCTGCGCCGCGTGCCGGGGAC
>JAKAZL010000005.1:32750-73740 GCA_021815925.1 Pseudomonadota bacterium
GCTCCGCGCCCGCCCGCCGCTGCCCCGCGGTAAGCGGTCGACTCAGTGGCCGACCACCACTTCGCTCATCTGGATGACTGGCGTCAGATCCGTGTAGTTGGCAATATCGGCGAGGATCTCCTGGGCGTGCGGCCCGAATCCCGCGGCGAACGCCTCGGGCGAGTCGCAGAAGATGTGGCACATGGCGATGTAGGTCGCCGGCGTCCGGGCGTCGCCACCCGCGAGCCCCTTGTCCACCGTGTAGTAGCGGCACGTCTCGCCCATCCGCTGCTTAACGAGCGGCATGTGCCGGTCACGGTAATAGTTGTGGTCGAATCGCGCTCCCGGCGTGTTCGGGTACATCACGCTCACTTTGATCACGGGTCTCTCCTCGGGCAGTCGTGCGACAAAGGTGCCGCGGCATAGTGCGGCAGCGCGGACCCGGCGACAACTCGCTGCCGGCGCGCACGCCCCGCTCCGGCGCGACCTGCCGTCTTTGTGCCGGTTCCAGAACACAGCCGGGTGTCTCGCCGGCGGCTGCCCGCCGCGGCTGACGGGCAGCGCTCGCCCGTCCCGTCGCTCGCTTCATCGCTCAAATGCGTCCGATCGTCGATGCCGGCGGCAGGCCTCCTCGGCGAGCGCTCGACGCAACCCTCCTCACCGCGGCAGCGGCATACCGCGGGCCGCGACGCACCGGTCTGCAAGCAGGCTTTTCAGCGGCATTCGACCCAATTCGCAGCACACCGGGGTTCATTGCGGGCCCCGGTCGAGTTCGTTAAGCTGGCTTGATTACATGCGTCGGCGCTCCGTGCGCCCCGTCATCACAAGGGGAACTTGAATGATCCATGTCGATGCACGCCTCGTCCGCGGCAGATCCTTGATCCTGGCGCTGGCGGCGCTCGTGGGCGCGCCGCTCGTCGCGCACGCCGCGCCCCTGCAGACATTTCTCGGCGGCAAGCTGACCTGGCGCAACATCGGACCGGACATCGGCGGACGCGTCGTCGCAGTGACCGGCGTGCCGGGCGAGCAGAACCTGTTCTACATGGGCTCGGTGGACGGCGGCGTCTGGAAGAGCACCGATTACGGCATCCGCTGGCATAACATCACCGACGGCAAGTGGACCTCGGCGAGCGGCAGCGTCGGGGCCATCGCCGTCGCTCCCTCGAACGCCAATATCATCTACGTCGGCACCGGCGAGGCGGACATCCGCAACGACATGGTCACCGGCGACGGCATGTTCAAGTCGGTCGACGGCGGCAAGACCTGGAAGTACACCGGGCTCGCCGACACCCGCACGACCAGCGCGATCGTCGTCGATCCGCACAACCCCGACATCGTGTACGTCGCCTCCATGGGTCACGTGTTCAAGCCCGACCCGAACCGCGGCGTATTCAAGTCCACCGACGGCGGCAAGACCTGGCACAAGGTGCTGTTCGTCAATGACAAGACGGGCGCCATCGACGTGGTGATGGATCCGCGCAATCCGCAGGTGCTGTATGCGGCCATGTGGCAGGCGCAGCGCCTGCCCTGGAAGCTGATCGACGGCGGCCCGGGCAGCGGCCTGTACAAGAGCACCGACGGCGGGGCGCACTGGACGAACATCTCGCGCAGCCCGGGACTGCCGCACGGCCTGCTCGGGCGCATCGGCGTGTCGGTCGCGGCCAGCAACCCGAACGTCGTCTACGCGATCATCCAGTCGAAGCACGGCGGCGTGTTCCGCTCGAGCGACGCGGGCAAGACCTGGAAGCACGTCAACGACAACTGGAGCCTGCGCCAGCGCGGCTTCTACTACACCTCGGTATTCGTCGATCCGACCGATCCGAATACACTGTACGTGCCCAACGTCGACGGCACGTGGGTGTCGCACGACGGCGGCAAGGCGTTCGCGCTGCTGCACATGCGCCACGGCGACAACCACATCGTGTGGATCAACCCGCAGCACCCGCACATCCTGCTGGTCGGCGATGACGGCGGCGCGACGGTATCCACCGATGGCGGCAAGACCTGGAGCACCGAGCACAACCAGCCGACCGGCCAGTTCTACCACGTCGCCATCGACCAGGCGTTCCCGTTCAACGTCTACGGCGCGCAGCAGGACGAGGGCTCGTACGAGGGCCCGAGCGCGATGCCGGGCGGCGCCATTCCCGTCTCCGCGTGGCATTCGGTGGCGCTCGGGGAAAGCACGTTCGTCGCGCCCAAGCCATCCAGCCGTTACGTGACCTACGGTGCCGACTATTACACGGTGATGCAGAGCTACAACCGGCTCACCGGAATGCGCCGTGACGTGAGCCCCTCGCCGATGTACATGGACGGCGGCGATGCGGCGCGGATGCAGTACCGCTTCGGGTGGACGCATCCGATCTTCTTCTCACCGGACGATCCGAAGGACCTGTTCCTCGCTTCCCAGTATGTGATGGTCAGCAAGGACCACGGCCGCACCTGGAAGGTGATCAGCCCTGACCTGACGCGCAACGACCCGGCGACCGAGGGTCCCACGGGCGGCCCGATCGACCTGGATCAGACCGGTGCGGAAGTGTTCCCGGACATCTCGGCACTCGCGGTCTCACGGGTGAACGCGAAGGTGATCTGGGCGGGCTCACAGGACGGACTGGTGCACGTGACGGCCGACGGCGGCAAGCACTGGCGTCTGGTCACACCGCCGCAGCTGAAGGAGTGGGCGGAGATCACCTCGATCGAGCCGTCGCATGTCGATGCAGGCACCGCCTACCTGACGGCCTCGCGCTACATGTGGGACGACTACCACCCCTACGTGTTCAAGACCACCGACTACGGCCGGCACTGGTCGGTTCTGACGACCGGTCTGCCCGACGACCAGTACGCGTTCGTGGTCAAGCAGGACCCGGATGACGCCTCACTGCTGTTCCTCGGCACCGGGAACACCGTCTATGCCAGTCTCGACGGCGGTGCGCATTGGACGCCGCTCGGGATCAACCTGCCGCACGTCCAGGTGCGCGATCTGGCCATCGACACCCGCGAGGGCGAGGTGGTGGCGGCCACGCACGGCCGCTCGTTCTGGATCCTCGGCAACCTGGCTCTGCTCGAGCAGCTGTCGCATGCGGCACAGCCGGCCGCCGACGCCGCCTACCTGTATGCGCCTCAGACGGCGTGGCTGACGCACGCGTACGGCCAGGATCCCGAGGCCGAGAGGCACGAGTCCGTCGGCACCAACCCGCCGTTCGGCGCGACGGTGTTCTTCCACCTGCCCGCCAACTACGACGGCAAGACGCCCGCCAGCCTGACGTTCCTCGACGCCCAGGGCAACGTCATCCAGCACTACAGCCTGCACCTGAAGGTCAAGCAGAAGAAGCAGCCGGCCACGGTGCGCGACAACCTGCTGCCCTCCCAGGCGAAGCAGATCGCCGATCTGAAGAGAACGGCGATGTCCCCGGGGATGAACACGCTGCAGTGGAACCTGCGTTACGCCGATGCCACCGAGGCGATCGGCTGGGAGAACCCGGAGGTCACCGACGGCCTCGGGGCGAGCGCACAGGGCCCGCTGGTCAATCCGGGGCTGTACACGGTCGTGCTGCGCTACGCCGGGCACTCCTACCGGCAGACGTTGCGGGTGAAGCTCGATCCGCGGATACACACGACCGCGGCGATCCTGAAGCAGCACCTGGCGCTGCAGCTTGCGCTGCACCGCTCGGTGGACGTCCTCGACCGTGACATCAACGCCGCGATCCTGCTGCGCCGTCGCCTCGTCAAGGCGGTTGCGGCGCACAAGGTCGATGCGACCGCGGCCGCACCGGTGCTCAAGGAAATCCACGACGCCCTGCACGCCGTGGTGCAGCGCCGCCTGCGCTCAAGCGAGGGCGACACGGAGAACAACATGAGGCTGCGCAGCTTCCTGGCGTTCCTGCAGTCGAGCATCGGCCTGGATTACCGTGCACCGGATCCGGCACAGATCGCCGCGTTCAATACGCTGGAAAGCCGGGCGCGCCAGGGAGAAGCGCGACTGCGTGCCGCTACCGCGGCCGGCGAGCGCCTGCTCTGAGGCACTGGGCCGCCGCCTCCCGGGAGGCGGCGGCCGCTTTCGCAGCCGCTCCGCCTCGCGCGGGCGCTACTGGCGCAGCACCCGCCAGCACACCACCAGACCGTAGACCAGGATCAGGGCGGCGAGCGCCGCCATGGCGAGCTGGATTGCCTCGCGTCCGATGCCGCCGCTCGGGGCGGACAGGTAGATCCAGGCGGTAAAGACGATGAGCCCGTCGAACGTCAGGTGCGTCGCGACGCTCCAGCGCAGGCCGAAGGCGACACGGATGTAGGCCAGGCCTACCCCCACCAGGAACTGCGGCAGCGCCAGCACGAGCGTCCACCAGGCCGGGGTGTTGGAATAAACCGCCGCATGCGCCGCGCCGAAGAGAATGCACGACGCCCAGAACACCCCGGCACCGTTGCGCCGCAAGAACCCCAGTACGCCCGCGCGCGCATAGCGGTAGAGCAGCAGGCTGATCAGCGCCGCCGGCAGCAACGCCCAGAACGCGTAGAAGTAATGCTGGATGGTGCTGATAACGGACGGGTGCTCGAAGTTCAGGCGCAGAGCGAGGAAGGTGTAGCAGATGAAGAACGCCAGTCCGACGAAGACCGGCCGCGGGGCGGTGGAGAGGAACGCCCGGTAGCCGAGTTCCTCCAGCACCGGCGCGACCAGCACGATCGCCGCCGCCGGCACCGAGGGATGCGTGACCAGGTACGTCTGGAAGGTATCCGGCGCGACCTGCCAGCCGAACCAGTGAGCGAGCAGCCCGTCGCACTGTCCGGCCGCAAAGCCGAGCAGCAGCAGCAGGCTCACCCAGCCGAACCATTGCCAGGCGGTGAGTTGCCGCGACGGGCGCTCGGCGAGCACCGGGTGGGCCAGAAAGTGCAGCAGTGGTTCGTGTGATCTCGGCGATGCGTCAGTCATGGTCTGCTTCCGTCGACCCGTCCTTCCCGCGCAAAAAACGCCGTCCCGATCTTAGCGATCCGCCGCCAGTCCATTCCGCGACGCCCGTCATGTATCACGGCATCGCTGACGGCACAACCGCGAGCGCCCGGACTCCACGCCGCAGGCGGCGGTGCGAGTTCAGCGGGGGACGCCACCCCCCGCCCCGGTACGCAGCCGCTCATGTAGAAAGTCGATCAACGCCCTGACCCGGAAGGGGATGTGGCGGTTACCGGGCAGCACGGCGTAAATGCCGATCTCCGGCAGGGTAAAGCCCGTGAGAATCGCTCGCAGCGAGCCGCTCTCGAGCGCCTCCTCGGCGAGAAAGCGTGGCTGACAGGTGATGCCCAGGCCCTCGACGGCTGCCTGCAGCAGCACGCTGCCGCTGCTTGCTTGGATGCGCCCGTGCACGGGAACCGGGATCGGCTTGCCGTTCACGATGAACGTCCAGGACGCACTTGCTGCCAGCGTGTAGGCGAGGCACTCGTGCCGCGTCAGCTCCTCGGGGTGCGCCGGCTCGCCGTGCCGCTCTAGATAGTCCGGGGAGGCGACCACTACGAGTTGCGCGGTGCCGAGGCGACGGGCCACATCCTGTTGGCCGAGGCGCTCGGTGATGCGGATGGCCAGATCCATGCCCTCCTCGACGAGGCGGCTGCGCCGGTCCGTGAAATCCAGGTTCAGCGCGATCTCGGGGTACTGCTTGCTGAAGGCGAGCAACGCCGGCGCGAGGTGGCGCTGGCCGAAGCCCACCGGCAGGCTGAGACGGATCAGCCCCCGCGGTCGCTGCTGCTGGGCATCGAGGCCCGTCTCGGCCGACTCGACCAGCGCAAGGATCTCGCGGCACTTGTCCCGGTACACCGCGCCGGCGGAGGTGAGGCTGAGCCGCCGGGTGCTGCGCGCGAGGAGCTTCGCGCCGAGACGGCCCTCGAGCGCGCTGATCCGCCGGGTGACCACCGAGCGCGCCAGGCCCATTTGCTGGGCGACTAGGGAGAAACTCCCCTGGTCGGCGACGCGGACGAACAGGCGCATGGCATCGAGCTGGTCCATTGTTGTCGTTAACGCAACAAAGAATTACGCATTGTCGCCTATTTCACACAAGTGCGCTGCGATACAGTCTGGCGGCGCTGGCCCAAGTGGGCCCAGACTGCAGATAAAACATAGGGTTATGTGTCCCAGCCGCCACCGGTGCGGGCACGCCGCCGGACGGTCCGGCGGCGATCGATTTCACCGCGGCGCGACCGCCGTCCAGAAAGCCAACGAGGAATAAGACCATGAGCGAAGCGACGATTGCCCAGAAGGCCCCCTACGCCGTCGAGGTCGAGGCGGGCAAGAGCTACTGGTGGTGTGCGTGCGGGCGCAGCAAGAATCAGCCGTTCTGCGACGGTTCCCACAAGGGCACGGGTCTGGGGCCCCTCGAGCACAAACCGCAGAAGAGCGGCACCGCGTACTTCTGTGGCTGCAAGCACACGGCGCACGCGCCGCTGTGCGACGGCGCGCACCAGAAGTTATAACGCCGCCGGACAGCATTCTGCCGCACGCACCCGCCGCGAGACTCGCGTCCCGGCGCGGTGCGCGCGGCGGGTGTAATTGACGCCTGCCGGTGCCAGACCTATGCTGAAACAGGTCCGAATGCACGGAGAGTGCACGTGAACGCAACGGTACATCAGGGGCAGTGCTTCTGCGGGCGGGTCCGCTTCCAGGTCACCGGCGAGCCGGTGGCGATGGGTTACTGCCACTGCGAGTCGTGCCGGCACTGGTCCGCTGGTCCCGTCAACGCCTTCACACTCTGGAAGCCCGAGGCGTTCAAGGTCACCGCCGGCGCCGAGGCGATCGGCAGTTACCACAAGACCGCGCAGAGTCACCGCAAGTGGTGCAAGGACTGCGGCGGCCACCTGTTCACGGATCATCCCGGCTTCGGCCTGATCGACGTCTACGCCGCTGTGCTGCCGACGCTGGCATTCCGTCCGGCCGTTCACGTCCATTATCAGGAAACGGTGCTGCACATCCACGATGGCCAGCCGAAGATGAGGGATCTGCCGGCCGAGATGGGCGGCTCGGGCGTCACGCTGCCCGAATAACCTGCCGCCCGCCCGTTCTCGCTCGATGCTGCTCGGCTGCGCTCCTGCGGCGGAGCGTGCGCACCAGGTCTCGCCCAACAGCCCAACGGTCCTCGCCGCGCGCGTTACAACATGCGGCGCCGACTGCCCGCCAATCCCGATGCGCTGCGCCGCTCATGCGCCACTCCGGTGGCGTGCGTGTCGACTCGGGAGCGCATCGGAGCGTACGTCAGACCCGGGCACGCGAACCCGTGTCCCGACGCGAGTCGGCCACGGCGGCGCGCGGAGCCTGCGCATGCGGCACGTGGGACACGCGTGCAAATCCGGTGCTGGAAGCGATCGGCGCCGGATGGGCCAGCGCGGCGGGGGCGAAGGCCAGCGCCGTTCCGGCGGCAGTCATGACCACGGCAAGTGCACCAGCAATCAGTCTCGGCATCGTATTCATGGCGAATTCTCCTGTGTGATGCCCGAAGAACACGCGAGGTCCGGGAAAGTTGCACACGCGCGTCACGGCGAGCCCGTGCGCGCGCAGCGCCCTGCCTTCCCGCCCGACGCCTGGTGCTGATATCGTGCCGGCGATGCACGCCCCGCCCGACCATCACCGCGCGCCCGAGTTCCGTGCCGAATCCGCTCCGTCCGGCCCGGATGTCGTGCTCAGCGTCGCCGAGCTGTACAAGCGATACGGCGAGATCGCCGCGGTCGATCGAATCTCGTTCCAGGTACGCCGGCGCGAGGTGGTCGGCCTGCTCGGCCCGAACGGCGCCGGCAAGACCACCACGATCAACATGATCCTCGGGGTGCTGAGCCCGACCACCGGCCGCATCCACATCGCGGGCATCGACCTGCAGCGCCATCGCGCTGCCGCGCTGGCGCAGGCGAACTTCTCGGCCGTCTACGCCGCGCTGCCGGGCAACCTCACCGTCGAGCAGAACCTGAGATTCTTCGGCCTGGTGTACAGCGTGGCCGGCCTCGGGGAGCGCGTCGAAACGCTGCTCGAGAACTTCGATCTGCTGCGCCTGAGAAACACCAAGTGCGGCCTGCTCTCCTCGGGCGAGCAGACGCGAGTCGCGCTCGCCAAGGCAGTGCTCAACAGACCGCGCCTGCTGCTGCTCGATGAGCCGACGGCGTCGCTCGATCCCTCCGCGGCGCAGACGATCCGCACGCGCATCCGCGAGCTCGCCGTCGACGGCGACTGCGGCATACTCTGGACCTCGCACAACATGTACGAAGTCGAAGCAGTCTGCGACCGCGTGCTGTTTCTCTCCCGGGGAAAGATCCTCCTCGAGGGCGACCCGCGGCGGCTGCCCGCGCAACACGGCGCGGCCACGCTGGAGGAGTTGTTCATCCGCCTGGCGCGCGAGCCGCTCGGCGATCCGGTGCAGGGCGTCCCTTGAAAGCCCGTCCCGTCGCCGGCATCCTGCTGCGTCAGTTCTACCTGATCCGCGGCAGTCCGGTCCGCGCGCTGCCGATGTTCGCCTGGGTGGCGATCGACATCGTCGTGTGGGGCTTCATCACCCGCTATCTGAACTCGATGAGCGATGGGCGGTTCAACTACGTGCCGAGCCTGCTCGGCGCGGTGCTCCTGTGGGACTTCTTCACCCGCATCATGCAGGGCGTGAGCACGGCGTTCCTCGAAGACGTGTGGTCGAAAAACTTCCTCAACCTGTTCGCCACGCCGCTGACGACGCCGCAGTACATCACCGGTCTGGTGATCACCAGCATCGGCACCAGCGCGGTCGGGCTCGCCGTGATGCTGGTGCTGGCCTCGAGCGTGTTCGGCCTGTCGTTCTTCTCGCTCGGAGTGATGCTGATTCCCTTCCTGCTCGTGCTGTTCAGCTTCGGCATCGCACTCGGCATCCTCGCCAGTGCACTGGTCCTACGGTTGGGGCCGGCCTCGGAGTGGCTGATCTGGCCGATGCCGGCGCTGCTCTCGCCGTTCGTCGGAGTGTTCTACCCGTTGTCCACCCTGCCGCAGTGGATGCAGGCGGTGGCCCGGGTGCTGCCACCCTCGTACGTGTTCCAGGGCATGCGCACGCTGCTCGCCGGCCAGACGCTCCCGCCGGGCGATCTACTTTTTGGCGCAGCGCTTGCCGCCCTGGACATCGTGCTGGCGAGTTATTTCTTCACGCGGGTGTTCCGCTACGCGCTGCGTACGGGACTGCTCGCACGCTACAGCGCGGAAAGCGTGTCCTGAGTCCATTGCGCGGCGGCTCAGGCCGCCACGGCCCCTCGCCCCGCTGCGCGGCGCTCAGGCCAGAGCGCGGTCCAGCCAGCGACCGAGCGTAGTGGCATCCACCGCCCCGGAATGACGGGCGATCTCGCGCCCGCCGCGGAACAGGATGAGCGTCGGGATGCTGCGGATGCCGAACTGTCCGGCGAGCTGTTGCTGCTCGTCGGTGTTGATCTTCGCCACGCGCAGCGCGGTGGCCCGCTCGGCCGCGGTCCGCTCGAGCACCGGGGCCATCATGCGGCACGGTCCGCACCACGGCGCCCAGAAGTCCACCAGCACCGGCAGCGTCGCACGCTGGACGTGCGCGGCGAACCCGGCGGCATCGAGCGCGACCGGCTGGCCGGCCAGCAGGGGCGCCTTGCAGCGCGGGCATTTGGGATGCTCACCGGCGCGCCCCTCGGGCACGCGGACCAGCGAGTGACATTGCGGGCAGGCGACCAGCAGGCCGCCGGCGGCTTCGGTTTCGGCGTTCATGCCGGATGTATGGGGCGCAAGCGGCGCGATTCAAGCGGCTGGGGCTTGGCTTCGCGCCCCCCGCCCCCACTGTGCAGAGCAGGGTATCCTCAATGTTTTCCGAGAGGGCCGGATCGCTCATGGAATACCGGGATTACTACAAGATTCTGGGCGTGGCGCGGACGGCCACGGCCGAAGAGATCAAGAAGTCGTACCGCCGGCTGGCGCGCAAGTACCACCCTGACGTCAGCAAGGAAAAGGATGCCGAGAGCAAGTTCAAGGAGCTCCAGGAAGCCTACGAGGTTCTGAAGGACCCCGAGAAGCGCGCGGCCTACGATCAACTGGGCAGCGAGTGGAAGTCCGGCCAGCAGTTTCGTCCGCCGCCGGACTGGGCGAGCGGCTTCGAGTTCAGCGGCGGCGCCGGGGCACGCGGCGCAGGCGGCGGCCACGCCTTCGACGAGCAGGGCTTCAGCGAGTTCTTCTCGCAACTGTTCGGCGGCCACAGCCCCTTCGGCGGGGCCGGCCGACGGCAGAGCGCGGGCGGACGCGATCACCATGCGCGGATCGATGTCGAGCTCGAGGAAGTCTTCGGGGGTGGCACCCGCACTCTCGAGTTGAAACGACCCGAGGTGAAGGCGGACGGAAGCGTGGAGCTGCGCACCCACACGGTGCGCGTCACCCTCCCCGCCGGCGTCACCGACGGTCAGCTCATCCGGCTGGCCGGCCAGGGCGAAGCCGCCCCCGGCGGCGGCCGGGCGGGCGACCTGTACCTCGAGGTGCACGTGCGGCCGCACCGCCTCTATCAGCTGGATGGGCGGAACGTGACGCTCACACTGCCCGTGGCGCCCTGGGAGGCTGCCTTGGGCGCAAGCGTGACTGTTCCGACCCTCGGCGGTGCGGTCGAGATGCAGATACCGGCTGGCGCACAGTCCGGTCAGAAACTGCGGCTGCGCGGTCGCGGCCTGCCGGGACAGCCCCCGGGCGACGCCTACGTGCAGCTGAAAGTCGTCCTGCCGCCCGCCGATTCGCCCGAAGCGCGCACGCTGTACGAGAGCATGCGCACGCAGCTCGCGGGATTCGATCCGCGCGCCGACCTCAGGAGGTAACGTCGTGAGCGAATTCGTCGAGGTGTACCCGGTGCGCGTGCTCGCCGAGGGCGACTGGATCGGCGCGGCCGAGGCCTGCCGGCTCTGCCGGATCGAGCTCGAGGTCGTGATGGAACTCGCCGACCTCGGACTGCTCAGCCCGCGCGGCGACGCTCCGCTGGACTGGCAGGTGCCTGCCGGCGCACTGCCCCGCCTGGCCCTGGCGGGACGGCTGATCCAGGATCTCGGCGTGAACGTCAGTGGAGCGGTACTTGCGATCGAACTGTTGGAGCGGCAGCGCTCGCTGCAGCGACAGATCGAGCTGCTGCAGCGACTGACCCAGGACTGACCAGCGGCGTGCGCACGTACCTCAGCCGAAGTGCAGCAGCTGGCGACAGACCGTATTGACCTGACTTCCGGCCACCACGCAGCGCTCGGCCGCCTGACGCCAGGCGGCGAAGTGCGGCGAGGCGCGATGCGCCGCCAGCGCCGCCTCGTCGTCGTACAGCTCGTAGAAGACGAAGTGAGTCGGCCGCGCCGCGTCCTGGGTGACATCGAAGTAGCGGCAGCCCCGCTCATCGTTCACCGTCCGTTGCGCATTTTCCCCGATCGCCGCGAGAAAGGTCTCCAGCTGATCAGCGTGAACCTCGAGACTGACGATAAGCGCGATCATGGGACCGACGATCCCATGCGGCCGGCCGCGAGCGTCGCGCCGGTTTCGGCCGCCAGTTGCCTCAGGCTGTCCCACGTGGTCTCCGGCAGACCGATGCCGTGCCGCTCAGCGCGCGCGCCGTGACGCGCTTCCAGCTCGCCGGGAAAGAAAATCTCATCGACCCCCGGTGCTCGCGGTACCGCCTTGGTCGCCTCGATCAGCTGCTCGAGCCGGCGTTCAAACTCGGCGCGCGGCATCATGAACCCGACGTCGATCGTGATCAGCAGGTGCCCGCAGCCGCTGCGCCGGTCCGGCTCGTAGGGACCGCCCACGTCGGCACCGAAGCGGCTGCCCGTCAGGACGCCGGCGAGCACGTCCATCATGAACGAGATCACGTAGCCCTTGTGCCCGGCCATGGGCAGGATCAGCCCCTGGATGGCGGCCTGAGCATTCGAGGTCGGCACGCCATGCGCGTCCGCAGCCCAGGTGGCCGGAATGGCCTCGTTGCGCTCGGCCGCCGCATAGATCTTCCCGCGCGCCACCGCGGTGTTGGCCATGTCCATGACCGCGACGCCGTGCCGGCCCGCGGGCGCGGCGATGGACCAGGGGTTCGTGCCGAGGGCCTTCACGCGTCCGCCCCAGGGCGCCATCGCCGGACTCGCATTCGTCGCGAGCAGCGCAACGCAGCCCTGCTCGGCGGACCATCGGGTGAAGTAGGCGGCCGTACCGAAGTGATTGGAGTTGCGCACCGCCACGGCACTCACGCCGTGAGCGCGCGCTCGCTCGACGCCGAGCCGCGTCGCCTCGCGGGCGAGGACCTGGCCGATCCCCTCGTGACCGTCGAGCACCGCGATCGCACCCTGATCCACCACCCGCTCGCAGCGCGTGACCGGCGTCATCGCGCCACTGCGCAACCGGGCCACGTACCAGGGCAGCCGCAGCATGCCGTGCGAGGCGTGCCCCCAGCGCTCCGCGGTCACCAGACTGTCCGCCAGCAGGAGCGCATCGTCCGGCGGCACGCCCACGCTCGTCAGCACCTCGCCGGTGAACCGCAGGAGGCTCTCGACCTCGACCCGATGACGCGCCGATGACATGCACTGATTTCCGTACGTGGGGCCGTTGCCTGCGCGCGAGACACAGGAAGGACGGCGCGCCTGCCGCGCGCTCGTCGCGCCAGGCGCAGAATACCAGCTCTTGCCTGTCGCGGCAGAGCGTGTAGGTTTGGGTGCCTGGCCAGGACCCACGGGAAGCGCACGTAATGAAAACGGCCCTTGTGACCGGAGCGAGCCGAGGTCTCGGCGAGGCCCTCGTGGTCTGCCTGGCGAAGCGGGGTTACCGGGTGCATGGACTGGTGCGCACACCGCAAGCGGCTGAGGTATTGCACGCGCGCTGCGCCGCGGCGATGCCGATCATTGGCGACGTCGCCCGTCCCGAGGTAATCACCGCCATCCACGAGGCGTTGAGTCGCCGCACGGACGGTGTGCATCTTCTGATCAACAACGCGGGGAGCGGCGCATCGATCCGCGCGATGCACGACGGTATCGAGGAGGAGATCGCCGCACACGTTAACGTGCACTGTCTGGGTGCGCTCAGAGTGAGCCGGGCAGCGTTGCCGTTCCTCCGTCGGGCCGAGCCGGCGCTGATCGTGAACGTGAGCTCGCGGTTCGGATCGACCGCCCGCGCGGCCGCCGGATTGTTTCAGGGGCACGCACTCTCGTATGCCTATCCCATCGCCAAGGCCGCGCAGAACATGTTGACGCTGCGCATGGCCGAGGAGCTGCGCTCGAGCCAAGTGCGCGTCTGCGCCGTGCATCCCGGTCAGGTGCAGACCGCCTCGGGCTCGCCGGATGCCATCACCACCCCGACCGAAGCCGCGGTGCGACTGCTCGACTGGCTCGAATCTCCACCCGCCGACCTGCACGGCTGTTACGTCGACCTCGATACCGGCCGGCAGGGCTGGTAGCGCCGCCGGCCGCTGCGCCGAGAGGGGATGCGCACCTGAGATCGCGGGCACGGTACGCGCGACGAACCGAGCGTCGTGCCGCGCGCATCCAGTGTAAAGTATGGCCCCTGTCGGCGGCCGGCGGGAACGGCTGCCCGACCGCCCATCACCCAAGCGGGGTCCCATGATGAAGAATGCCATTCTGGTCGCCGTCGCCCTCAGCTGCTGCATCGGCACGGTTCGCGCCGCCGACAAGACGACCGCCCCCGATTTCAAACCGACCGCGGTGAGCACGATCGGATCGGTCACCGTCAACGGCACGCGCATCGCCTACCGGGCCGTCGCCGGCACACTCGTCGTGCATGCCAAGGGCTGGAACCCCAACGCCGTGCCGACGGACAAAGCCAACCCGACCGCCGAAGCGTCGATGTTCTATGTCGCGTACTTCAAGCGGGGCACGCCCGCCGCCGACCGACCCATCACCTTTGTCTTCAACGGCGGCCCCGGCTCCTCGACGGTCTGGCTGCACATGGGTGCATTCGGGCCGGTCAGAGTGCTCACCGCCGATCACACCCACACGCCGCCGGCGCCCTACCAGGTGGTGAACAACGACTACAGTCTGCTCAGCGTCAGCGACCTGGTCTTCGTGGACGCGCCCGGCACCGGCTTCGGCCGCATCGCCGGGCCGAACGCCGCGCAGTCGTTCTACGGCGTGGACCAGGACATCCACGCCTTCGCAGTCTTCATCCGCCAGTTCCTCTCCCGGTACAACCGGTGGAACTCGCCGAAGTACCTGCTCGGCGAGAGCTACGGCACGATGCGAGCGGCCGGCCTACCGCTCGCGCTGGAACGCGAGAGCATCGATCTGAACGGAGTCATGCTGTTGTCCGACATCCTCGATTGGGACCTGATGCCGGACAACCCGAAGCTCAACCCGTCGGTCGATCTGCCCTACATCGTTGCCCTACCGAGCTACGCGGCGACCGCCTGGTACCACCACCGGCTGCCCGGCCCGCCGCAGCACCTGCTGCCGTTCCTGAAGAAGGTCGAGCACTTCGCCACCACGACCTACACGCTGGCGCTGATGCAAGGCGACACCCTCCCGGCAGCACAGCGGCAGGCCATCGCCGAGAAGCTGCACGAGTACACCGGACTGCCGGTCGACTACCTGTTGAAGTCGGACCTGCGCATCCAGTACGGCGCGTTCCAGAAGGAGCTGCTGGCCGGGGATGAGCTCACGACCGGCACGCTCGACACACGCTTCACCGGCCCAACCCTCGATCCGCTCAGCGAGGTCAGCGAGTACGATCCGCAGAGCGCGGCGATCAGCTCAGCGTATGCCGCGGCATTCAACACCTACGTGCGCCAGACGCTGCACTACGGCCTCGACCAGAATTACAAAGTCGAGATCCCGGTGTACAGCAGCTGGGACTACCGCCACCAGCCGCCCGGCGCCGCCCGGCCGTTGATCCAGCTGCCGAACGTGCTGCCGGACCTCGCCATCGCGATGAAGCGTAACCCGGACCTGAAAGTGCTGGTCAACGGCGGGTATTTCGACATCTCCACCCCGTTCTACGAGGGCTGGTTCGAGATGCACCACCTGCAGATACCGCCGAGCCTGCAAGGCAACATCCAGTACGACTACTACCGCTCGGGGCACATGATCTACGTCCATCTGCCCACGCTGAAGCAGCTCTACGGCAACCTGGTTGGCTTCATCCGCAGCACCGACAACCTGAAGCCGTAGCGCGCGACGCGCCGGCGCGGATCGCCGGCGATCGTCAGCCGCCGTGTGCCGGCGGCGCAGCCGGCACCGGCGCGGAAGCCGGCGACGCAGCGCGCCTGGCAGAAACCGGCACGCTCCCAGGCGGCGCACCCGATGAGGTCGGCGCCGTGCCGGCGGCATCTGCCGCAGGAGACTTCACCGCCGCGGGCCTCGCCGTGTGGTCGGCTGGCACGGCCGCCCCCGCAGCCGGTGCACCGGCCTGAGTCGCTGCAGGCGCCGCCTGGGATGCCGGGGTTGCGCTCGGGGCGCCCGGCGATGTCCCAGTCGGGGTCTCGACACTCGTCTTTGCGGCCTGCGGGCGCGCACCGGCACTCGCCGGCGGAGTCGGCGGTGGCGGCAGCTGCCGCTCGGCCACCGAGGCGATATTGATGACCGCCGGATCGTCCCGCAGCTTCACGTAAAGCCTGCCGTCCTTCGGGTGAGGCACCGGAAGCGCGTACCCCGGGAAACCGTCGGGGACCTGCACCGCGTGCCGGAAGGCCGGATCCTCCGCAATGGCTTCGAGCAGGAACAGGTCCGCGCCGGAGAGTTTGCAGGCGAGCTTCGCTGTCGCCGGACACACCAGCGTGCGCAGCTGCGGCAGGCGCACCAGCGTTGCGAGCGGCTGCCAGGCACCCGAGACGCCGTTATCGATCACCCGGAACTGTAGCGGCCCGAAAGCGGACGGTCCGAACGCGCGAGCCGGGTCCAGTGTCGCGATGGCGACCGACTGGTTCTCGAGCGTGATGCCACCGTTGGTCTGGGTGAGGGTGGTGGAGTAAGCGCCATCCGCGGTGGCGACCTCGATCGATTCGCTGCGATCGAAGAGTGAGGGAGTCTTGGCGCGGACCGAGAACGTGAGCTGCGCGTCCTGCGGCACCTCGTTGTTCCCGGCGAGCTGGATGTGGGTCGGCGTGTGCGTACCAGGGAGGTACACGCCCTTGGCGATCAGCGTCACGCCCGGCCGGGGCGCGGCGATCACGCTCTGCAGCGTGAGGACACGCCCATCCTTCAGCGTCACCCGGGCAAGTCCACTCTGACCGGCCGTCAGTTTCGCCGCGGCCGCAGGATCCTCGGCCGTGACGGTGAGCCGATCCACGCCCTGTTGTGTCGAGAGCGCGCCGGGGCGGAACGTCACCCCGTCGATCGCCAAACCGGCCACCTCGTCGAGGCGGCTGCCGGTCACGACGCCCTGGGTGTCACCGGCATGCAGCGTGAAGCCGTCGAGACCCGCCGGCTCCGAATAGCCCTCGAGCGGCACCGAAGGGGCGGCGAACGAGCCGTACTGCTTGACGATGACCGTCAGCGGACCGGGCGGGGTGTCCTCGAGCGGCAGCTTCACCCGCACTTGATTCGGCTGCACTGTCTTCCAGTCGGTCGCAAGGACGGTGCCGACCGCATCGCGCACCGTGATGTCTGCGACGCAATTGACGCTCGGGGCGGTCAGGTGAATCGTGTCCTGCCGCCCGACGATGACGGCCGCCTCCCCGGGCGTCGCCACCGACCACCCCTCGGTGCGCGCATCCTGCAGCTCGAACGTCGGACCCGCGTACGGGACGAAGCCCCAATCGCCGTGCAGCGTCGCGTGCACGCGGCTGCCGAGATCGGCCTGGCCGATCGGGCGGGTGTCGATGAGGAAACCGCCCTGCGGAGCATCCGCCGTGGCGGGCAGCTCGACCGTCCGGCCGTCGCTGCCGACCAGCCGCAGGCGCATGCCATGCGCGTACTCGGTGGAAAACACGAGCGGCGCCCCTTCGACGGGCAGCACCAAAGGCGTCTTGCGGATGCACAGGCTCTGCTGCGGATCGACGGCGTGCAGCGGTGGCAGCTGCGGCGGCTCGACGGCCGGCAGCGCCGTCACCAGGACCGATTTCGGATCATGGAACGACGGCGGGGTGTTCAGTGTCAGCGCCAGCACCTTGCCGCGCTGGGTGGCGAGCGCCGGGATGTACTGGTACTGGGCAGTGGTGAAGGAGCTGAAGATGCGCGCGATATCGATGATCGAAGCAATGTACGGACTGTAGTAACCGTAGCTCAGCTGCGGAGTGTAGCTGGCCTCCATGGCGAGTGCCGTGGCCGGCCCGGAGGTGAGCGCCTCGACGATCGAGGTACTGTGTCCGTCGTTGAGGATCAGCGACTCACCGCCCTGCATCAGGCAGGGAGCCTGCAGCTGCGTCATCCGCTGCAGGCACTTCGTCTTCACCTTGATCGCGAGGCTGCGGGCGAGCTTCGGCGCCACCTGCTTGAGGTTCCCGGAGCCGCTCTCGTCCACGGACTCGATCGCACGCAGGTAGACGTTGAGTCGGGAGATGTCGAGCGTCGCCTGGTTCAGATCCTGCGAGGTGCGCACGAAGGCGCCGGGGCGACCACGCACCGCACCGACCAGCGTCTTGAAGTCCCCGTCGGTCTGCGGTGCGAGAAACACCAACACCTGCTCCGCGCCCACGGGCACCGGGAGCGTCAGACCCTTGCGGCCGCAGTCCTTCTTCCAGATCTCACAACGGGCGAACCAGCGCCGGGGTGGAGGGTTGGTGGCGCCACGCAGGAACGCCACGATCAGCAGGTAGTGCTCCGACTGCGTCGCGGGCAGGTCGGCGCGAATCCACAGCCGGTCGCCGACCGCGAGGTTCGGGACTTCGGCGATGGGCAGCGTCTCGTGTCCACGCGTGACGGTGACCTCGAGGTCGGGTCCTGCCAGGTCGAAGGGCGCCACGCCGGCGCGCACGAGCGGGCACAGGCAGAAGCAGAGCACGGCGCCGAGCGCCAGCAGTCGGGGGAATCGCATGCGGCCATTGTACGACCGGCGCACCCGTCGGTCGCTCCCGATGGCGCTCACCGCGAACCGCTGCGCCGCGCGCGGCGGGATTCGGGCGCAATCATCCGCGAACCCGCGGCGCCGCGCGGGGATCCGGTGCGCAATTGCGCAGCTCAACCGTGCGCCGCGATGAACGCCCGCAAATGGAAGGTTGCCTGCGCCGCCGTGTAGCGATGTGTCGCCGCTACGGGACAGGCGTATCGGGCGAGACAGCCCTGCATGCGGCAAGCAGCGCCACGCTCGAGCGCGACGTGATCACGGCAGACCTCGGGTGCGTATCGGCCGCCGGCCAGGGCGCCGGCCGGACAGACCGCAAGGCACGGCTGCTCGCGGCACGCTGCACACGGATTCGGCCAATCCTGCTGTACCGGCAGATCGAGCGCATGCGGCAGCAGCAGCGCGCCGCGATACGCGTGCCACAGACCGTACTCGGCATGCATGAGCACACCGAGGGGCGAGGCATAGAGACGCTCGGCGCGCTGCGCCCACCGTTGGAACGGCCACCAGGGCGGCCCGGTGAACGGATAGACCGCTCCCGCGCCGAACCGGCTCGCGAGCCCGCCCACCACGCGCCGCGACCAGCGGTCAAGCGCATGCGGCGCCCCGTCGCCGAACTCGGGCGACGCGGCGAACACCGGCCACTGCGCACGTCCCGTGAATCCGAGCAGAACGACGCTGCGGGCGGGATGCCCCTGCACCTCGGGCAGCGCATCGCCGTCCTCAGGATGAAAGCCTCCGCGGCAAGCCAGTCCCACCGCCGCGGCCTGTGCGCACAGCTGCGCGTAGGTCGCGGGACCCGACTCGCTCACCGGCGTGTGCTCCGCGCGTGATAGGGAAACCAGTCCGCGCCGCGTGTCACGACCGACTCGATCCGCACACGGTCCGGCTCGGCGCCCACCCCGGCCAGCGCGCGCGGCACGTCGCTGGCGAAAAGGCTCACCCGCACCGGGGCGGCCGCCGGCCGATCGGCGATCGCCGCGGCGAGATCGCGCGCCGGCGAGAGGACGATCACTGGGCCGCGGATGCGGTCGTGCGGCGCGCGCTCCTCGCCCGTACCCTCGATCATCAGCGTCGGCTGGAAGAAATACCCGGTCAGACCCCAGGGCTGGTAGCGCCGGCCGCCGAGCTTGATCAATGCGCCGCGCCGCAGTACCGCGGCGACCTGTGCTTCGACTTCCTGCAGCCGCGCAGCACTGGCGAGCGGCCCGAGGTCGCTCCCCGGCTTGACCGCATCGCCGACCTCGAGAAACGCCAGTGACTCGTGCAGCCGGTCCGCGAAGGCGTAGATCCGTGACCGCTCGACATAGACGCGCACGCTCTGCCCGGCGCGCTGGCCGCAGTGATACAGCCGCCGGGCGCTCACCCCGGCCACCGCCAGGTCGAGGTCGGCATCCGGACTGACATAGACGATATCGGTCGCCACGGGCGCATCGGCGGGCCGCACATGCTCCACGCCAGCGTCCTGCACCAGGATCGGCTCGCCCACCAACACGCTCAATACCCCGCGCGGGAGCACCGCGCAGCATCGTGCCGCCCCGAGGACGGTCAAAGGCGTCTCGACGGGCAACGCGACGACGCAGGTCCCGCCACGCGCCAGCCGCTCCGCGACAGTCTGCGACCAATCGAGGAGTGCCCCGTCGGATCGAGGCCGCACCACGCTCACGGTCGGCGCCGGAGCCGACGCCGCAGCCGGATCGATGCGCCAGCATGCCGCGGCATCACGCACCCGGTCGAGGGCTTCGGTGATGACCTGGCCGCTCTCGCGCGCGTGGATGAGCGCGAGCTCCTCCCGGATGGCGAGCAGCCGCTCGCCCACACCGGCGAGCAGCGCAGCCCGCTCCTCGGGGCGGCGCTGCCGCCACGCGTCCGCGGCCGCACCGGCGGCTCGCAGGGCCTCCCCCCACTGCGACGCCTCGGCGAGGCCGACCGCACCGAGCGGCTGCAGCGTCGATGGATTGATAACGACCCGCTCCTCGCGGGCAGCCGGCGACACCCACTCGCCGGCGATCAGGACTTCTTCGATTTCAGGCACGCATCCTCTCCGCCTCATCACCGTCGGTACGCGACCCGGTGCTCCCGGCTCAGCGCGACGGCGCCATTAGTGTAGGGCACCGGCCAAGGCCACCCGGCACGGTCACGACCGGTCCCTGTTCAAAAGCGACGAGGCGTCCTCGGCGCGGTTCCCCGAGGCGATCGGTCCGGGGCACGGGATGGGCAGAGCGAAGAGTGCCGGATCACCCAAAAAATCATTGCGCTCAATGGGTTGCGGCGAAACTGGCGTCACAGTCCGGGCTCACCGCCGCGCCGGGCTACTCGCCAGGCGGTCGCGGAGGCACGAATTTGCGCGCAAGGACGATGAGCACGCCGACCGCGATCCAGGTGAGGCCGAGACGTTGGGCATTGGCGCTCATGTTGAACATGACGAAGCCGATGATCACGAAGCCGATCACCGGGGCGAGCAGGTGGCGAAGCCAGTCGCGGCTCGCCTTGCGCCAGAGGAAGTGCCGGACCACCGAGACGTGCACGAACAGGAATCCCGTCATCGCGCCGAAGCTGACGACGGTCAGCAGCAGCTCGAGGCGATGCGCGAAGAACAGGATCAGTCCGACCGAGACCGCCGCGACCAGCAGCGTCGCGCGGTCCGGCACCTGTCGCTGCGGATCGACGTGCGCGAACGACCTCGGCAGCCGCCCGTCGCGCGCCATGCTGAAGAGCAGCCGGGCGATCGCGGCCTGCGAGGTGAGCGCCGAGGCGATCCCGGCGAGGAACACCCCGGCAATGGACAGCACGCCCTTCAGCCACGGACCGCCGATGACGCCGGCGATCGTATAGAAGGCGGCGTAACTCGGCTTGCCCGGACCGAACGCGCCCTGGTGCAGGACGAACAGCGATGCGAGGTAGCTTTGCCCGATGAACAGCACCGCGGTCACCACCAGCGTCAGCAGCGTCGCCCTGCCGACCAGGGTCACGCCGCCGCGAGTCTCCTCGGCGAGCGTGGAGATCGCATCGAAGCCCAGATAGTTGAGCACACCGATCGAGACCGCACCGAGCACCACCGCCGGAGCGATGCGGCTACCGTCGTAAAACGGCTGGACGGTCAGGTGCGCCCCGGCGGTGCCCCGGGCAAGCGCCACGAGCGCGCAGACGATGAACAACCCCAACGCCGCGAGCTGCAGCAGCAGCAACCCCTTGTTGGCCCGGGTGACCCAATCGATGCCGCGCAGGTTGACCACGGTGTTGAAGACCAGCAGGCCAATTGCCCAGACCTCGAGCGGAATCCCCGGCAGGACCGCGTCGATCGCGACGGCGGCTGCGATGTAGATGAGCGCCGGGGTGAGCAGGTAGTCGAGCACGACGGCCCAGCCGGCGATGAACCCGGCGGTCTCCCCGAGCGTGCCGCGGGCATAGGCGTATGCGGAGCCGGCGAGCGGGAACTCCCGCGACATCGCCATGTAACTCAGGGCCGTGAAGAACATGGCCACGAGCCCGATGACATAGACCAGCGGCACCATGCCCGCGCTGGCGTCGTACATGATGCCGAACGAGGGGAACGGCGCCGTCGGCGCGATGAGCACCAGGCCGTAGACGAGCAGATCCGTCAGGGTGAGCGCACGCTTCAGCTCTTGCCGATAGCCGAAGTCCGCGACGGTGACGGCGGCGGCGCCCTCGCCTTCTGCGCTGTTCACGTCAGTGCCCAGGCACGAAGCGAAGGTCGCGGTAGTCGTAGCTGAAATCGGTCCACGGAAACACCGGCTTCAGGGTGACGCGCACGATACGGCCCTGGCGGACCTTGAAGGTGACGTAGGCATTGGGAATGCCGCGCTGGCTCCAGTGCGTCTCGAAGACATCGTTGGCCACGTGCTCGAGGGCGCCATCCATGCCCGGCGTCTCATCGAGACGGATCGACAATCTCCCCGCCTCGGCCGACGTGATGGTCATCTGTCCGTACCAGGGATCCCTATACGTCCCGGCATACGCCCCGAGGGGCAGGGACAGGTGTCCGTTCGGCCGGTACGCCCGCGGCAGGTGGCGCAGGGCGGACCGCTCCTGGCGCACCTGCCGCTCGTGCTGCTGCATCAGGACCGAGACCCAGTCATGGGGCGGACGATCGAGGTAATAGTCGAGCAGCGCGTACACCAGCGCCTCGAGGGTCGCGACATCCTCGGAGTTGATACAGATCGAGAACGCGACGTGCCGGCCCGGAATGAAATACAGGGCCGACAGCGCGCCCAGGACCCCGCCGTCGTGCTCAATGACCTTGTGCCCGTCATCGACCTCCACGAACCAGCCGAGTGCGTAGTCCTGTAGCGTCGGATTGGGAAGCGTGCGCGACGGCGGTCCGAATGCATCCGCCGGCACGACCATGACCGGACTCCACAGCGCCTGGACCGACCGGGCGCTGAGCAGCCGCCGACCGTCGCTCAGCCGTCCGCCGTTCTCCCACATCGTCATCCACTTCGCCATGTCCCGGGCGCTGGCGTTAATGCCCCCGGCGGGAGCCGCTGCCGGTGAATCCAGCCAGTGATGCAGGACGCTCAGCGGCCCGACGCCGCGCAGCGGACCGTCGATGCGCGCGTGCAGCGCGACCCCGTTCGGCGCATGCGGATCATATTGTGTCGTCGCGTCGGACATGCCGAGCGGATCGAGCAGGCGCTCGCGCACGAACGTGCTCCAGCGCTGACCGGACACCGCGTGCACCAGCGAGCCGGCCGCCATGTACAGCACGTTGTCGTAGGCGAATACCTCGCGAAAGCCCGTTCGGGGCTTCAGGTAGCGCAGCGCGTGCACGACGTTCGCCCGGCTGCGCGTCGAGGCCGGCACGACCAGCAGATCGCCCTCGCCGAGCCCGAGCCCGCTGCGGTGCGTGAGCAGGTCCCGGACTGTCATGTGCGCCGTCGCGTACGGATCGTACATGCGAAACCCCGGCAGGTGTCGCTCGATGCGGCTGCTCCACTTGAGCTTGTGCTCCTGGACCAGGATGGCGAGCGCCGCAGACGTGAAGGCCTTGGTCTCCGAGCCGATCGGGAAGAGCGTGCGGGCGGTAACCGGTGCGCGCGTCTGGATGCTGCGCACGCCGTAACCTTTCGCGACGACCGTCCGGCCGTCGACCACGATGGCGAGCGAGAGCCCCGGTGTGCCGAAGGCACGCATCGCCGTGTGCACCAGCCGGTCCAGATCCGGCGGCACCGTCGCGCGCGTCATCGCCATCGCCGGCGCCGCGGCCGCCAGGGCGAGAGCGGCCGTGGCGGCCGGCCCGAAACGAAGACGCCGCCTGCCGCCCACCATGGGTGCTCAGTACCGCAGGCTGAAGTTGACCAGGTGGAACGCGAAGATCAGCCACAGGCCATACAGGCCGCACAGCCCGAGCAGCAGCTCTCCGCCACGCACCAGCCAGCCGCCCGGACCGCGCCAGAGACGCAGCGCCGCCTCGGCCACGATCGCGAGCGCAGCGGCAATACCGAGCACGGACAGCGCGTAGGCACCGAGCATCGGTCCGTTGAGGTTCCAGTGGTTGCCGAGCAGCAGCATGACGACGCCGGTCCAGCCGCCCAGGACGCCGAGCAGCACGAGCGCACCGAGCCGCGAGGCGAGACGCAGCCGCCGCTGCAACGCCGGGAGCACCAGTACCGTGCCGAAGTGGCGCCGCGCGATCCATCCGCCGAGCCAGATCGCCAGCGTCAGCAGCAGCACCAGGCAGAATCCACCGAGCATCACCTTCAGATCCGCGAGCTTCTTCCAGCCGTGGACGCGCTGGAAGACGAACACCGGCGGATAGGCATCCGTGACCCAGTAGCGGATGTGTCCGGCCCGGTCGGTCACGAACTTCAGATGCGACTGGCCGCCGACTGCGCGGTACGACAGCGGGCCGACCTCCCGCCACTTCATGGGTGCGCCGCTCAGGTGCGTCAGCATGCCGACTTCGATGCGGCCGTCCGGCAAGGCGGTGACGGGCGTCTCAGTGATCGCGCTCAACATGCTCAGCGCCGAGGCGATCCGCCGCGACGAGGTGTACCAGCCGGCGACGCGCGCCGCATCCTTCTGTGCCGCGGCGCGGGGAACCGCAGGCTCCTTCGGCGGCTGGTAGGGGAAGTAGCGGTTCAGGAAGGCGTGGAAGATCGCCACCCGCACGTTGTCCGCCGCGCCGTCGTTGCCGACGCTGTTCAGCGCGATGAAGAAGCCCACGTCCTTGCCGGGCAGCAGGTGCAGGTCGGCGTGGAACCAGTTGGTGTCGCCAGCGTGCCCGATGATGGTAAGGCCGTTGCGGTTCTCCTGGTAGAACCCGAGATCGAATCCGTTCATGCCCGGAGCCATGCGCGACTGGGGCGAGTGCATCAGGGCGAGCGTCTGGGGATCGAGGATGGGCGCGCCGCCGTCCGAGCCGTCACCGAGCTGCGCGATCATGAAGCGCGCCATGTCGGTGGCCGTCGCCGCGACGGACCCGGCGGGCCACACTTCGATGTACTCGAAATGCTTGGCCTTGCCCGAGGCAGTGTCGTACCCCTGCGAGACGTCCGCCATCAGCGCCGGCGGCGGGGGCTGGCGGAAGGTGATGTGATTCATGCCGAGCGGCTGGAAGATGTGCTGCTCGATGTACCGGTCGAAGGGCTCGCCCGAGAGCCGCTGCACGATGTAGCCGGCGAGCGTCGCACCGTAGTTGGAATACGCGACGATCTCGCCCGGCGGGAAGATCCGCGCCGGCCGGTGCCGGATGAGATAGGTGCGCAGCGGTATCAGCTGGTCCGCTGACTTCATCATCAGCTGCGAGATGGTGTCCTCGAACCCCGGGGTGTGGGTCATGAGGTCGCGCATGGTGATGGGCCGGCCGAACTTCGGCGGAATCCGGAAATCGAGGTAGCGGTTGACGTTCTGGTTCAGGTCGAGCCGTCCCGCCTGCACCTGCTGCATCACCGCCGTCCAGGTGAACAGCTTGGAGATGGAGCCGATACGGAACAGGGTCCGGTTCGGGATGACGGGCGCGCGGGTCTTGACGTTCGAGAAGCCGTAGCCGTGAACGAACAACAGCTTGCCGCCGGAGACGACCGCTACGACGGCGCCGGCGATGTTGGCGCGGCGGATCGCATAGGGGACGATGCCGTCGAAGAAGGCAGCGGCATCCGCCTGCGTGAGCGGGTGACCCGGCGCGGTGGCACTCGCCGGCGCGGCCGGGGCCGCGACGACAGGTTGCGCCGCGCCGGCGCGAGGAGCGGTGGGGTTCGCAGCGCCCATCGCCGAGCCGGCCAAAAGGAGGCAGGCCAGCGCGAGCGGCGCCCCGCGGCCGCCGCGGACACGGAAGGACAGGGTCATGCGGTCACCTTTTTGGATTGGCTCGGGAGGGGGAAGCCCCAGTCGGGCGGACAGGCAACAGTGCCGTCACGGTACACGGCCGGGGGCTCCCGGTCGTGGGTCAGAAACGTCGGCGCATCGAGATCCACGATCTCACACAGCGCCCCGACCACACAGGCCGGCGCAATGGCGAGCGCCGTGCCCTGCATGCAGCCCACCATGGGCCGCATCCCCAGGCGGCGGACCTCACGCGCCATGTCCAGGGCCTCGGTCAGGCCGCCGCATTTGTCGAGCTTGATGTTGATGACCTGATAGATCCCCTGCAGCCGGGCGATATCGGGCAGCGACTGGACGCTCTCGTCCGCGGCCAGCGGCAGCGGTGAGTCGAGCCCGCGCAGATCCTCGTCGCGCCCAACCGGAAGCGGCTGCTCGATGAGCTGCACGTCGAGCTCGACCAGCACCGGCAGCAGCGCCTCGAGGCTGCGGCGCGTCAGTCCCTGGTTCGCGTCGATTCCGATCCACGCATCCGGTTTGGCGGCCCGCACCGCCCGCAGGCGCGCCGCATCGTCCTGGCCGGTCAGCTTGATCTTCAGCCGCCGTGCCGTCGTGTAGGAGGCGGCCGTCGCGGCCATCTCCTGCGGGCTGCCCGCGCCCACCGTATAGGTCGTCTCGAGCGGCCGCAGCGTCTCCAGACCCGCGGACCGGAACGCCGGCACACCGGTCAGCTTCGCCTCGAGATCCCACAGCGCGCAGTCGAGCGCACAACGCGCCCCACCCGGGGGCAGCAGCGCGCGCAGCCCCTGGCGCGTCGGGCCGGATTCGATTGCCGGGCGCACTTGCTCGATCTGTTCCGTCATGCTCGAGACCGTCTCGCCGTGATAGTACACGCCGGCCGCCTCGCCGCGACCGCGGACGCCTTCGCGCGACAGCTCCACGACGATGACCTCGCAGTCCGTGAAGGTGTAGCCGGAGATCCGGAACGGGCTGCGGGTCGGCCAGCGCTCGCCGGTGATCTTCATCGTCAGCATGGCGTCCGTCCTGCTCAGAGCTTACCGGTGATGGTCAGGCCGATCATCCGCGGCGGGGTCACATCGCCCACCGGCGCGGCCTGCGTGATCGCAGCCCCGCCCTGGTCGATCTCGATGATCGAGCGCCGGTTGGTCAGGTTGCGGGCATAGATCTCGAGCGTCCATCGACCGCGCGTCACACCCGTCTGCAGGTCGAACTCGCTGTCGCTCGGCAGGTTGGCCTGGCCGAGCGCGGGATTGAATCCCGATTCCCGGCGACCCGTGTAACGCCAGTCGGCGCCGAAGGTTGCCGACAGGTCCCCCCGCCGGAAGTACGTGTAGTTTGCTGACGCCGAGCCGCTCCAGCGCGGGATGTACGGCAGCTGCGCCCCGGCGCGCGCGCCGACCAGAATCGGGTCGGTGCTCGAGGTGAGCTGCGCATCCGTATAGGCCCCGCCCACCCGAACGGTCAGTCGCTCGAGCGGTATCCACGCCGCCTGCCATTCGAAGCCCTTGCTGCGGGCGGTGCCACCGTTGCCGTTGACACCGAAGTTGTCGACGACCGTCTCGAGCTGAATGCCCTTCCAGTCGATGTCGAACAGGTCCGCATCGATCGACAGCCGACCCTCGAGCAGCCGCGACTTCACCCCGAGCTCGTAGTTGACCAGCGTGTCGGAACGGAACGTCGCCGGCACGTTGGGCGGGGGGTTCGGGGGCAGCACGTTCGGGCCGCCGGGCTGGTACCCCTTCGCCACGCGCGCGTAGAGCATGGTATTGGCAGTGGGGTGCCAGTGCGGTGCCACCGAGTAGGTGAACACCCCCTCCGAGGAGCGGCCCTGTGCCGAGGCCAGGCCGAACTCGAGGGCATCCTGGCGGTTGTGCGCCCAGCGCCCCCCCACGCTCAGATCGAACGCCTTGGAGAAGTGATAAGTGACGTTGCCGAAGCCGGCCACCTCGAGGTAACTGGAGTTCAGCTGCACGAATCCCAGCGGGGCGCTGGTCAGCGTCGGGATGAGCGCTTGGTGGAGGTTCGCGGTCTCGTGCGTGTAGAAGAACCCGGCCAGCCAGTCGAGCCGATGCTCGCCGACCGAGGCCAGGCGCAGCTCCTCGGTGAGCTTGTGCTCGCCGAGCGCGGCGCGCTCGAGCGTGCCGAACAACGCCGTGGCATCCTCGATCTGGTCACCCGAGTACGTCCCGTAGCTCGTCGCCGAGGTGAGCGCGCCCCAACCGAGGTTCCAGTCGACCGTGGCGTTGTACAGCCGGTTGCGCACCGTCGAGGTCTCCGCGACCGCCCGACCCTGGGCCAGAGGACCGTAGAGCGGCGTCAGGCTGATCCGCATGCCCGAAGCGGTGGCGGTGGAGGGAACCGTCGTCAGATCGACGCCGTTGGTCCCGCCGAGATTCATATCCTGCAGGTACGCCGTCAGGCGAACCGTCACCGCATCCGGATGGCCCCAGAGCAGCGAGGCGCGTCCGCCCTTCTCGCCTGAGCCGTTGACGTGGCGCGCGTTGCGGGTGGGATCGTTGATGAACCCGGCGTGCTTCCAGCGGTAGCCATCGACGCGCAGCGCCAGGTCCGAACTCAGAGGGAGGTTGACCATGCCGCGGGTGGACCAGCCGAACCCGCCGCCGGCGGTCTCGTCCATCCCCGCCTGGACCTCGTCGTCGAACGCCTTGGGATTGGGCGGATTGGTGACGAAGCGGATCAGTCCGCCGAGGGTATTGGCGCCATAGAGCGTGCCCTGCGGTCCGCGCAGCACCTCGATCCGCTTCATGTCGAAGGTATCGATGTTCGGCGTCATGATCAGGCCGTCGGCGAGCGCGCTCGAGGAGCCGTACGGACTCTCATCAAGGTAGGTGCCGATCGTGGCGCCGGTGCCCTCGGTGTTGATGCCGCGCAGCACCAGGGTGGTGTGCGCCGGGTCGGAGGCCACCATGACCATGCCGGGAACGGTCTGCACGTAGTCGGCGAAATTGACCTCGTGCATGCGCGCGAGCTGCGCCCCGCTGACGACCGTGATGCTCATGGGCACATTGCGCAGCGGCTCCGGGCGCTTGGTGGCCGTCACCACGATGGGTGCCAGACGAACGGCCGATGCCGTGTCCGCCCGCGCCACCGCACCGCCCAGGCCGATTCCGCACGCCAACAGGCCGGCCATCCCGTCTCGCCAACTCATCGTTCTCATGATCATCTCCCCGAGGAGAGCCCCCCGGCGCGAATGGTAGATAGATCGCATAGAAAATACAAATTGATATATTTGTACCATTGGGCATCCCCGCGCGCCGGCGGCGCACGCCGCAGGACGGCACGCCGATCAGGGGCTATGCTGCTCGTCGGGCGTGAGGGCGAGCGCGGCTTGAACCACGGGCTGGGGGTTACTGAGGTCATGCTTTCTTTAGAGACCGTCATCAAGAAGAGCTGGAAGCAGCTCACGATCTCCGAGCGCCGGCTCGCCACCTTCGTGCTGCAACACCTCGAGGAGCTGCCGTTCGAGACGGCCGCCTCGATCGCCGCGCGCGTTGGGGTCAGCCCCATGACCGTGGGGCGATTCATCCGCAAGATCGGCTACCGGGACCTGCGGGGGATCAAGACCGCGCTGCGGACCGGC
This sequence comes from Pseudomonadota bacterium, assembly GCA_021815925.1. GTDB lineage: Bacteria > Pseudomonadota > Gammaproteobacteria > Steroidobacterales > Steroidobacteraceae > 13-2-20CM-66-19. The sequence continues at coordinate 61,568 of JAKAZL010000005.1, forward strand.
TCGGCCGAGAGCGGCCTGCTCTCGCGCCAGATCACCCGCAAGTTGTTCGACAACGCGCCGCTTGAAAGCAAGGTCAAGGCGCTGAGCGGCGTGCACCGCCTGCCCTCGTGCGCGGAGTGGCCCGGCATCGTCGCACTGCTCTCGAGCGCCCGCCACGTGCATGTGGCCAGCTTCCAACTGGGCCGCTTCATCGGTCTCGGGTTCGCCTCCGCCCTGCAGACCATCCGCCCCCACTGTCACTTCGCCGACGGCAGCGACGGGGGCTATATCGACGCACTGCTGGATTCGGATTCGAAGTCCTGCATCGTGCTGATCGACTTCAGGCGCTACTCCAGCCACTTCCGCCTGCTCGCCGAGGAGGCGGCGGCCCGCAAGATTCCTGTGGTCATCATCACAGACGTCTACTGTCACTGGGCGCGCGAGATCACCGATCACGTGCTGCTGCTCGAGACCGATTTCGACGCATCCTGGGAGCGCCTGGGCATCGCCCAGTCCCTGCTCGAACTGCTACTGGTCGACGTCGCGAAGCAATGCAAGGGCCGCGCGCAGCGCTACGAGGCCATCCATCAGCTGCGCGAGAAGTTCGTCGGCTTCGAAAAGGTCAATGAGAGTGATGCCGAGGAGGCCTGAGCTGGCGTCGAGGCGCGCGGCCGAGACCGCGGCGCCCCGCGCTGCGCGCTCGGGACGCCAATCGTGCACGCCGGGCTCGACACACATGACACCGAATCCCTCCTGGGAGTCCCTCCCGTGAGCGTTGAGACCGCGGACATCGTCATCGTGGGCGCGGGCATTGCCGGGACATCGGCGGCTGCCAAGCTGGCACGCACGCATCGGGTCGTGTTGCTGGAAGGCGAAGACGCCGTCGGCTATCACTCGACGGGCCGCTCCGCGGCCCTCTTTTCGGAGACCTACGGCAACGTGCCGGTGCGCGCCTTGTCACGGGCGAGCCGCCCGTTCCTCGCCGGACCGCCCGCGGGCTTCAGCGCCTCCCCGCTCATCCAACCGCGCGGCGTACTGCACGCGGCGGGCGCGGGACAGGCATCGACGGTGGATGCGTTTCTCCGCCAGAACGACGTGCGCGAGAAGGTCCGTCGCGTCGGCCCCGAGGAAGCCCTCGCCCTCTGTCCTGCCCTGCGGCCGCAAAGTGCAGCCGCCGGAGGTCTGTACGAGGCCGAAGCGGCCGACATCGATGTTCACGGATTGCACCAGGGCTTCCTCAGGCAGTTCCGCGAGCACAACGGCCGCCTGGTCAGGAGCGCGAAAGTGACGGCGCTGCGGCACGACGGCTCCGCGTGGCAGGTGACAAGCACCGCGGGCGACTTCCAGGCTCGCATCCTCGTGAACGCGGCCGGCGCCTGGGCCGACCCCGTTGCCCAGCTGGCCGGTCTTGCCCCGCTCGGCATTCAGCCGTACCGCCGGACGATCGCGCTCGCGGAAGTCGCCGGTCCGGCGATCGAGCGGCAATGGCCCATGGCGCTCGACGTGCACGAATCGTATTACTTCAAGCCGGATGCCGGCCTGCTGCTGCTGTCACCTGCCGATGAGACGCCGGTCGACCCCTGTGATGCCCAGCCGCTCGACCTGGACGTCGCGATTGCGGTGGACCGGGTCGAGGCGGCCACCCGGTGGACGATCCAGAGAATCCGCCGCGCCTGGGCCGGGCTGCGCTCCTTCGCTCCCGATCGCACGCTGGTCATCGGCTTCGACCCCGAGGCGCCGGGATTCTTCTGGCTTGCCGGCCAGGGCGGGTACGGCATCCAGACCTCGCCGGCCGCTGCCATGCTCGCGGCAGCCCTGGTCTGCAACGAGGCGTTGCCGCCCGAACTCGCAGGATTCGATCCGGGCTGGGTATCCCCCGCGAGATTCGCAGGACGCCCGGCGGCAACCTGACCGCCGGGGTGAGCGGCACCCGCGGGGGCGCGTCAGGCGGAAGCGTCGTCCCGTGGAGGCGCTCAGGACTCGCCGTGCGTCGGGCGCCGCCGTGACGGACGGCGCTGCACCGCGCCCGGCGCGGCGCCAGCCTGACGATCCATCTCCCCGCGCAGCTGCGCCGTGGCGCCCGCCGACAGGGCCCCGAGCCGCGCCTCGATCATCTCGGTCGAGGGCTTCGGTCCGCGCACGTGCGTCTCGAGCGCCTGGCGCATCGCGCGCAGGTGCTCCGGCGTCGTCCCGCAGCACCCGCCGATGATCCGCGCACCCGCATCGAGCGCGAGGCGGGCGTACTCGGCCATCAGCTCGGGCGTCCCGTTGAACCGGATCGCCCCGTCGACGTACTGGGGGATTCCGCAGTTCGCCTTCGCGACGAGGACGGCCGAGGGGTCTGCCGCCGCGGCGAGATTGATGATCGAGGCGACCATCTCCGCCGCGCCCACGCCGCAATTGCTGCCGCAGGCGGCCAGATGATTCTTGCGGGCAAGACCGGCCAGCTCGGCGGGCGTGATACCCATCATCGTTCGGCCGTTGGTGTCGAAGCTCAGCGTCGTGACGACCGGCAGGCCCGTGCGGCGCGCCCCTTCGATCGCCGCCTCGGCTTCCTCCGCCGAGGACATGGTCTCGATCCACAGGATGTCCGCACCGCCCCGGGCGAGCGCGGCCGCCTGCTCCGCGAAGGCCTCCCGGGCTTCGGCCACCGACAGCGGCCCGAGCGGCTCGAGGATCTCCCCGGTGGGCCCCATGCTGCCGCCGACGAGCACCACCCGTCCCGCCCGGTCCGCCTCGGTGCGCGCGAGCCGCGCCGCCGCTTCGTTCAGCTCCGCAACCCGGCCCTCGGCCTTGTGCAGCTTCAGGCGATGACGGGTGCCCCCGAAGCTGTTGGTCAGGATGATGTCGGCACCGGCCTCGACGAAACTACGCTGCAGCTCGCTGATCCGCTCCGGGTGCTCGGTGTTCCAGAGCTCAGGGGCCTCTCCGCTCGTCAACCCGCGCGCGAACAGATTGCTGCCCATCGCCCCGTCGGCGAGCAGCCAGGGCCGTTGCGCAAGCAGCGGTGTCAATCGGTCGGTGGTCATCTTCGGTCCTGAGTCTTCTGATGCGAACCAAGCTTAGCACGCCATCCCCGCTGCTTCTCCCTCGGCGGCCAGGGCCGCGCGGCACCCGATCCGCACGCGAATAACCGCAGCGCCTGCCAGCCCGGGGAGGCGGCAGGGACGTCGAATCAACGCACGAGGGCCGCGATTCCGATCGCGCTTCGCCGCCCTCAGGGTCCGGTCTGCCCGCCGCGTGATCCGGTTCGCAGACGTCGCCGGGTCAGGCTTGCGCACCCACTCACCGCCCCCATCCGCGGTGCATCTACGTGTGCCGTTGGCCTCAAGCCGGCCGTGGTGCGCTGCCTGCGGAGGCCCGAACGGCTCGCGCCGAGCGCAGCATGACCGCGGCCGCGTAGGTGACCACCGCGGCCACCAGCCACCGCAGCGCATGCAGGGGCAGACTCTTCACGATGAGCACCGCGATCAGGACCCCGACTACTCCACCGAGGCTGAGCCCGAGCGCCGGCCCCCAGGCGAACCTTCCGGAGCGCAGGAAGCGGATCCCCGCCACCGGCACCAGGATGCTGCCGGAGGCCATCATGATCGGAAAGGCCGTGATGGGATTCATCCCAAGCAGGGAAAGCACCACCATGCTCGGGGCATACCAGCCGATGCCGATGGTACCGAGGGCCCCGAAGACGAAGTTCGCGACGACCGCCGCCATGAAACGCCAACCCGTGAGGCTGCGTGCGATGCCACCGAGCGGGAAGGCACCGAGATTGCTCACGACGAAGAATGCCGCAGCGATCAACAGTGCGGCACCCATGAAAAGCTGAATCGAGCGTCGCTCCATGCGGCTCACCACTCCCGCGCCGATCCAGGCGCCGGCGGTGGCGCTCGCCACCATGGCGAGCAACAGCTTCGGGTCGACCGTGATCGCTGTCACGAAGAAAATCGTCTCGGGGATGCCAGCCGCGACGCCGCCGACAGTGAGCGTCCCGGGGATGAGCTCGTCGCTCGGTCGGCCGCGGAATTTATAAAGCGCAGTGGTGGTCGCGTAACAACCGATGCCGAGGGCGTCGCCAAACAAGGTCAGAAGCCCGATGCCCACATCCGCCAGCGTCGGTCGCTCGCGCCGGGCCGAATCGCGTGCCAGCAGCAGCCATTGCGCGGCAAACACCGCGCAGGTGACACCCAGCACCGCAAACAGGGCGATCTTCAAGTTCAAGTACGGCAGCCCTGCGTGTCCAGAGGAAATCCCTTTCGGATCCGCGGATCCGTCAGGGTACTTACGGCTGATCGTCTCTCGCCCTTCGGTGGCGGTCAATCGCCGTTCACGGCCGGCCGCTCATCGAGCCGCGTGCTCGACTGACCGCCGGTGGGCGCGGCGCGCGGACACTCGATGGATGAAGCCGATCGGCTCGCACTGCGGCGGCTTTGCCGGGGGCGAACTGCCGCTGTGCCGCCTGGAGCCGATCCGCAACGGGCTTCAGCCGATGCTCGAAGTGCCTGCCCCTGACAGGACGGCTCGGGACCGTGCGCGCAGAGCCCCGGCCAGGTGCGAGCGTGCGGCCCGGGGGTTGGCTCCTGCGGTATCGATCGGGCACCGCAACGGGAATGGACCGCTGGACCGACGCACAAAACGCTCGCCCGCGATCGTTGAGACCATGAAGCGGCACCGACCGGAACGAAACGTCCGGTCGGTGCAGCAGGCCCATCGCGCCAGACGCCGCTCCCGCGGAGCCGCCGTCCTCAGGCGCTGGCGGCCGCCTTCGCCTCGGCCACCGCGGCGATCACCTCGTCCGCCACGTTCTTCGGCACCGGCTCGTAGTGCGAGAACTCCATCGTGTACGAGGCGCGACCGCTGGTCATCGAGCGCAGCTGGCCGATGTATCCGAACATCTCCGACAGCGGCACAATGGCCACGACGGCGATGTTGGCGCCGCGCTCGAGCTGATCCTGGATCATGCCGCGGCGGCGGTTCATGTCGCCGATGACATCACCCAGATAGTCCCCCGGCGTCACGGTCTCGACCTTCATGACCGGCTCGAGCAGGATGGGGCCCGCCTTGCGCATGGCTTCGCGGAAGCAGGCCTTGGCCGCGATCTCGAACGTCAGTGCGTTCGAGTCGACGTCGTGGTAGCTGCCGTCCGTCAGCGTGGCGCGGAAGTCCACGGTCGGGAAGTGCGCCAGCACGCCATCTTCCTTCTGGATCTTGAGACCCTTCTCCACCGACGGAACGTATTCGCGCGGCACGGATCCGCCCGAGGTCGCATCGACGAACTCGAAACCCTTGCTGCGCTCGAGCGGCTCGAACGTGATCCACACTTCAGCGAACTGACCGGAACCGCCGGTCTGCTTCTTGTGCACGTACTGCTCGTCGACCTTGCGCGTGATGGTCTCGCGATAGGCGACCTGCGGCTCGCCCATGATGCCTTCGACATTGAATTCCGTGCGCATGCGATCGAGCGTCACTTCCAGGTGCAGCTCGCCCATGCCACGCAGAATCGTCTGACCCGTTTCCCGGTCCGTCTCGAGGTGCAGCGAAGGGTCGGCACGAACCATCTTCGCGAGCGCAGCGCTGAACTTCTCCTGGTCGCCCTTGACCTTCGGCTGCACGGACACGCTAATCACAGGGTCCGGGAAGCGCATGCGCTCCAGGATCACCGGGTTGGCGGAATCGCACAGCGTATCGCCGGTTTCCGTTTCCTGCATCGAGACGAGCGCGATGATGTCGCCGGCGCGCGCCTCCTCGATCGCATTCGCTTCCTTGGCGAACATCTCGACCATACGGCCGATCTTCTCGCGCTTGCCGCGCGTGGTGTTCTGGACGGAGGCGCCCCGCGTGAGCACGCCCGAGTACACGCGCACGAAGGTCAGTGCGCCGTACGCATCGTTGATCACCTTGAAGGCGAGGCCACTGAACGGCTCATCATCCGAGCACTTGCGCTCGCCAACGACGTTGCCGTCCTCGTCCAGTGTCTTGATCGCCGGAACGTCAGTCGGCGCCGGCATGTAATCAACAACGGCATCCAGCACCTGCTGGACACCCTTGTTCTTATAGGAGGAGCCGCACAGCACCGGAGTGAACGCACCGGTCACGGTGCCTTTGCGCAGGCAGGCGCGCAGCACGTCCGCCGATGGCGCGTGTCCGTCCTCGAGGTACTTGTGCATCGCCTCGTCGTCCATCTCGAGACAGGTATCGACGAGCTCCGTACGGTATTTCTCGACGTCCGCGAGGATCTTGCGATCCGTCGGCACGTGGATTTCGAGCTTGTCGGCGAGATCGGGCGTCACCTCGAGCGTCTTCCACTCGGCATCCTTGTCATCCGATTCCCACACCAGCGCCTTCATCTCGACGAGATCGATCATGCCCTTGAAGTTATCTTCCGAGCCGATCGGGATCTGTACCGGCAGCGGACGCGCGCCGAGGCGCTTCTTGATCATGTCCACGCAGCGCGTGAAGCTCGCGCCGCTGCGATCCATCTTGTTGACGTAGCAGACGCGCGGCACGCCATAGTTGTCGGCCAGGCGCCAGTTGGTTTCGGACTGGGGCTCCACGCCGGCAACGCCGTCGAACACCACGACGGCACCGTCCAGCACGCGCAGCGAGCGATTGACCTCGATGGTGAAGTCGACGTGCCCCGGGGTGTCGATCAGGTTGATCTTCTTGCCACGCCAGAAGCAGGAGACCGCGGCGCTCTGAATAGTAATGCCGCGCTTCTGCTCCTGCTCCAGGTAGTCCGTCGTCGTCGAGGTCTTCAGATCCTTGGTGTCATGGATGTCGATGATCGTGTGCTTGCGCCCGGTGTAATACAGGATGCGCTCCGTCGTCGTCGTTTTACCGGCATCGACGTGCGCGATGATGCCGATGTTGCGAATATCAGAAAGAGCGGTTGTACGGGGCATGGCAAGTTTCCGGTTCCAAAGTTCGGTTCACACTGTCGGGCAGCCGGGCGGGCCGGCCCAGCTCATGTATCCAAAATGATCTGCGCTGGAGAAAGCAGCGCCCTCCTCGAGCCCGTGCCTGGTGCGGATAACTCCGGGTCTCGAGGGCAGAAGGGGCCGGCATCCTATAGAAATCGCAGCTGAAATTCAATTGGGACATGCCGGCCAGGTGAAGGTCTCTTGACCGAAATGTGACGACACGTTGTACCGGACCGCCCGCAGCGGGCCGGCCGCCGACCACACACAAAATAATAATAGAACCAATGGCTTATGAGGATGCCGCCGCGGGCCATGCCGGATCGGGTCGGACGGCGCTCACCCCAGGGCGGGTGGCGTAGCGCAAGCGCAGCAACTGCCGTCACCTGCGCGACACGGCTGATGCCTCGCAGGGGCGGCGGCGGCCTCCTACTCGGCGGTGCTTCGACGCAGGGCCTTGATCGTGCCGCGCCTGCCCTTGGCCTCGAGGCGCCGCCGCCGGGCGCCTGCCGTCGGCTTGGTCGCGATGCGCTTTTTCGGCACAACCGCGACGGCTCGAACGAGTGCCTGCAATCGCAGCAGAGCGGCGGCACGATTTCGCTCCTGCGTGCGGTGCTCCTGCGCCTTGATGATGAGCACGCCTTCCCGGGTGATCCGTTGATCGGACCGGCCCAGCAGGCGCTCCTTGTACTGACTGGGCAGCGACGAGGCGGGGATGTCGAAGCGCAGGTGAATGGCACTGGAGTTCTTGTTGACGGACTGGCCGCCGGCGCTCTGGGCGCGCACGGCAGTCAGCTCGATCTGCTCCATCGGGATTACCACGTGGGCAGAGATCTCAAGGACACTGCTGGTGCGGTGCATGCGCGGAATTCTACGACCGTGAGGCGATGGCTGCACTTTGCGTCGGTGTCCGGGCGGTGAGGCAGTCCCCTGAACCGCCCGGCCGTCCCAGCGCTCCGGCGCCCAGAGGTGCCCGGGTATCGAGCTCGAGCCCGATCATGCGCACAATGTGTTGCAATCGCCTCGTCCGAATGAATCTGCAGGCCCGCGCGCGGCCAGTGGCCGATTCGGGATTACAATCCAGACGTATATCGGCCGGACCGGGCAACCGAACAGATCTGGTGCATCAAGGGATCCCGGCGCGCTCGCGGTGGTTCGAGGGCCCACCGAGTGCATGCTGGGGATTTACCCGACGGTCTCGTCACGATTCGTTCCGGGGAGAAGAACAGGATGACAATCCAGAATCGCCGCGGTCTGACCGGTTTGGCCTTTGCGCTAGCCGCCGCCGCTCTGACCCCGGGGCTGTCCGCCGCCACCGCCGCCACCGTCGCGCCAGCGCCGACACGCACCGCAGCGCCGTGGGAGATTCCGATCGTCCCGCACAGCCGCGAATACTCTCGCCTCGAACGCGAGGCGCAGCAGGTCACGATCACCCGGGACAATTGGGGCATTGCGCACGTCCACGGCAGGACCAACGCCGATGCGGTGTTCGGAATGGTTTATGCGCAGTGCCAGGACGATTTCAGCCGCGTCAGGCGCAACTACCTGCTGGCGCTCGGCTGGAACGCGCAGGCGATGGGCCGCTCGAGGGTCTGGCAGGATCTGCGCGAGCAGTTGTTCATCAACCCTGCAGTCCTGAAACAGGACTACCTGAAGAGCCCCGCCTGGCTGCGACGGCTCATGGACGCCTGGGCCGACGGTATGAACTGGTATCTGGCCACTCACCCGCCAGCCCAAGACGAGGTCATCAAGCGCTACCTGCCGTGGATGGCGCTGTCGTTCACCGAGGGCAGCATCGGGGGCGACATCACCCGCGTGAAGCTATCTGCCCTGGCGGCATTCTACGGCGGCAGCGCAGCCACTGTGACCGCGCTCGCAGCAAGGCATCCGCCGAGCTGGCACGAACAGCTCGGTTCCAACGGCATCGCAATCGCACCGAAACTGACTGTCGATCACCACGCCCTGCTGCTGATCAACCCGCACGTCACGTTCAATTTCCGCGACGAGCTGCAGATGTCGAGCGATCAGGGTCTTGATGCATATGGCGCTGCGACCTGGGGTCAGTTCTTCATCTACCAGGGATTCAACAAGCACATCGGCTGGATGCACACCTCGACGGGCGTCGATGCGGTCGATCAGTTCGCCGAAGTCATCCTCAAGAAGCGGGGGCGATATTTCTACCGCTTCGGCAAGGCGCTACTGCCCGTGAAGACGCGAACGATCACGGTCCGCTACCGCAGCAGGGACGGTGCCATGCGCTCGCGCACGTTCACGGCATATTTTACGCTGCACGGTCCCATCGTTGCGCAGGCACATGGCAAATGGATCGCCGAGGCGCTGATGAACCGGCCGATTCCCGCGCTCGAGCAGAGCTGGCTGCGCACCACGGCGTCGGATCTCGCCGACTACATGAACATTGCGCGCCTGAAGGCGAACTCCTCCAACAACACGATTTTTGCCGACGATAAGGGGGAGATCGCATTCCTGGTGCCACAGTTCATCCCCAAGCGGAACAACCGCTTCGACTACATCCGGCCCGTCGATGGCAGCAACCCAGCCACGGCCTGGCAGGGTCTGACGCCGCTGAGAGACATGCCGAACGTGATCAACCCGCCAAACGGGTGGGTCTTCAACACCAATGACTGGCCGTGGACGGCCGCCGGAAAATACAGCCCGAGGGCGGCTGATTATCCGCAGTACATGGACACGTTTGGCCCAAATCCGCGCAGCGAGCATGCGCTAAGGATGCTGCGCGGCGCCCGGAACTTCACTTCCGCGAAGCTTATTACCGATGCCTTCGATTCGTACCTGCCGGCGTTCGCGCGGCTGATCCCGATCCTGGTGAAGGACTACGACAATCTGCCCGGGAACGACCCGCTGAAGCGCAAGCTGGCCGGCCCCATCGGCGTGTTGCGGTCATGGGACTACCGCTGGGGCATCGCCTCGATCCCGACGTCTATCGCCGTATTCTGGGGCGACACGTTGTGGGACGAGCTCGATGCGAAGGCCCGCGCCAGCGGCATCGACGCGCACGAGACGAACATGCGCACGTACGATTACATCGCCGAGCGGGCAACGCCGAAGGTCCGCTTGGAAGCGCTCGTCACTGCCGTCGATCGGCTGCAGAAGGATTTCGGCAACTGGGGTGTTCCCTGGGGCGAGATCAACCGCTACCAGCGCCTCGATGATTCGATTCATCCGCACTTCAGCGATACCAGGCCGAGCATTGCGATCCCTTTCACCTCCTCCCGCTGGGGATCGCTGGCCTCCTTCGGAGCACATCGCTGGCCGGGAACCCGCCGGTATTACGGCAACGACGGCAACAGCTTCGTCGCTGTGGTCGATTTCGGGCCCCGGGTGAGCGCCCGTGCGATCCACGTCGGCGGTACCAGCGGCAACCCCCGATCAACGCATTTCACGGACCAGGCATCGCGCTACGCCACTGGGGATCTGCGCACCGTGTACTTCTGGCCGGATCAGCTGAAGCGCCACACGGTGCGCGTGTACCACCCGGGCAATTAGGCATGCCCCAGCACGCGTGACGGCGCCCGGCCGAACCGCTGCCTTAACGCACCACGGCACGAGGCTGGAAGCGCTCCGCTCACGTCAACACCTTGTCGCATTGCTTCGGCAGCGCCCCCGCTTCAGCGGCCGGGCCCGCTCGTGACGTTGCGATGGCGGATGCGGTGCACGCGTTCGATGCCCGCTCCGTGGCGCGACAGAACTTGAAACCGGAACGGGTGCGAGCCGGCGCGCGGGAGCGGGGCGCGCAAACCGTTGCTAGCGCAGTCCAGATCAGCGGCGGCCTGCGGCGCACAAGCCGCGCGGATGCGATGGGTTCCCCGCCCTGGTCTGAGCGACCGTGTCAGATCAAGAGCGCCGTAGGCATTAAATTCGACTGCCGATCGCGTAGGGCACTCAATCGATCAGACGATAGCACCAGCCGCAGGACGATCGACTCTCGATGCTGCGCATCACCGGGTCGGGACGCTCACCGACTGCTATTCGGTCCGACCGGAGCCCACTTGAGTTGAGCGCGGAACATCTCGGCAGCATCGGCACCTTCAGACGCGCTGGCCACGCTCGTCGACAACCCGCTCACCATCTTCCTTGGTGAAGGGTCCCTTTTGCGGCAGCGGTAGAATTTCCAGGACGGCCTCGGAGGGCCGGCACAGCTTCACGCCCCACGGTGTCACGACGATCGGACGGTTGATCAGGATCGGGTGCGCCAGCATCGCATCGATGAGTTCGTCATCGCTCAGGGTGAGCGAGTCCAACCCGAGTTGCGCGTAAGGTGTTCCCTTTTCCCGCAGAACGTCCCGCGGACCGGCCTTCATCCGCTCGAGCAACTCGAGCAGGACGGAGCGGGTCGGCGGCGTGCTCAGGTATTCGATGATCGTCGGTTCGATGCCGGCATTACGGATCAGCGCCAGCGTGTTACGCGACGTGCCGCAGGCGGGGTTGTGGTAGATCGTGACGTCCACGGTCTGCTCCGTCGCCGACTGGGCGCTCGATTCGGTCAGGTCTGGATCATGAGTCATATCCGCTCTTCCCCGCTCCGCCCTCAACGCTCGCCGATCTCCCGGACGCGCTCCCGCAGTGACATCCGGTCGAGGCTGCCGATCGGAAGGCACATAAACAGATCGATGCGACGCTCGAGAATCCTGAACGCCTCCTCGACGGCGCGCTCCTTCTCGCGCCCGTCGCCGATGGCCGCCGGGTCTGGCACCCCCCAGTGTCCGGTCACCGGCTGGCCCGGCCAGACCGGGCACACTTCGCCCGCGGCACGATCGCAGACCGTGAAGACGAAATCGAGCGGCGGTGCCGCCGGCCCGGTGAATTCGTCCCAGCTCTTGCTGCGCAGACCACTCACCGATATTCCGCAGTGCCGAAGCAGCTCGAGGACTTTTGGATCGACCGTTCCGGTGGGATGGCTGCCGGCGCTGTACGCGCGAAATCGGCCCCGGCCGCGGTAATTCAGATACGCCTCGGCAAGGATACTGCGAGCGGAATTCCCGGTGCACAGAAACAGTACGTTGTACGCGTGGTCGGACATGACGGCTGATGGACCCGGCGAGGCTGAACGCACCCTGTGCTCTATGCGCGCTTCCTGTGCTTCGTCGCATCCGCCACCCGGGCGGCGGCCCCAAGCGGTCGGCAATCCGGGCCGCAGGCCTCGTCGGCGAGCGAGCAGCAGTTCTCGGTCAGAAATTCCACGACGGACTGCATGCGCTCGAGCCGCGCGCCGTAGTGCAGATTGCGCCCCTCGCGGCGGCTCGTGAC
>JAKAZL010000037.1 GCA_021815925.1 Pseudomonadota bacterium
CGATCGCCCCCAGGTTGCGCTCGGCGATCGCCCGGGCGATGTACGAGCCGATCCCCGGCAGCGTCACGGTGGTGTGTCCGACGCTGATCGCCTCGGCGGCCACGACGAAGAACCAGCCGCCCGACATGGACATCATCATGTTCCAGATGAGCGCCGGCATCGCGAACGGCACCTCCAGGCGCCAGAAGCGCATCCACGGACCGAGGTGAAAGGCGCGCGCCGCCTCGTCGAGCTCGCTGGGGATGCTGCGCAGGGAGTGATAGAAGCTGAAAGCCATGTTCCATGCCTGGCTGGTGAACACCAGGAACACCGCGGCGAGCTCCGCGCCGGCCACCCGACCGGGGGTCAGCGAGAGGAAGAAGACGATGGTGAAGGAGAACCCCAGGATGGGCACCGATTGCAGAATGTCGAGCAGCGGCACCAGCACCGCGGCGGCCCGGCGACTCTTGGCCGCGAGCGTCGCATAGGTGAACGTGAACAACAGCGAGGCGCCCATCGCCAGCAGCATGCGCAGCGCGGTCTGGGCGGCGTAATCCGGCAGCGCCCAGGGGCTCAGCGAGATGTGCTCGGACTGCAGGTGCGCCAGCGGCCGGGTGAGCGCATAGGCGGCGTGCGCCAGGTAGATGAGCGCCACGGCCATCAGCACGAAGGCGACCACGTCCCATCGCCCCGGCACGAAGCGGCGGCCTAGAACGGAGATCGGCAGCCGTTCGGTGCTCATTCGGCCAAGTGTGCCCGAAGCTCATGACAATTGGCACCTGCGGCGCCGACCTACGGTAACATTCCGCACAACCTCATGCCCGGAGTCACCGCATGAAACCCCTGACCACTCTGCTCTTGGCGGCGGCCCTCGCGGCCGGAACGCTCGGCATGCCGAGCGCGCATGCCGCCTCCGGCTCGTTCACCCAGGAGGTGCGCCACGTCGGCCGGCACATCGGACAGGACGCCAAGCGCTTCGGCCTGAAGGTGGCCTCCGCGTCGCGTCGCTTCGGCCGACGCGTCGCGCGCGATACCCGCCCGGCGCGCATGACCATCAAGCACGATGCGAAGCATGTCGGCCACCGCGTCGCCACCGCGTCGCGCCGCTTCGGCCGACGCGTCGCGCACGACACCCGCCCGGCGCGCATGACCATCAAGCACGACGCGAAGCGCGCCGGACACGCCATCGCCACCGGCGCGAAGCGCGTCGGCCACGCGGTCGCCGCCGGCGCCCGACACGCCAAGACCGCACTGCACAAGCACGGAGCAGGCACGGGCGGATGAGCGCAACCGCGCCTGAGCGCTGCGACATACTCATCGTCGGCGGGGGGCCGGGCGGCTCCAGCGCCGCCGCGACGCTCGCCGAGCGCGGCCACCGCGTGGTGCTGCTCGAGAAGGCCCATCACCCGCGCTTTCACATCGGGGAGTCGCTGCTGCCGGCGAACCTGCCGCTGTTCGAGCGGCTCGGGGTGGCCGCCGAGATCCGCGCCATCGGCCTGCCGAAGTACGGCGCACAGTTTCATGCCGAGGCGCCCGAGCGCACGCAGCGCTTCGCATTCGCCGACGGCTGGAACAAGTCGCTGCCGCTCGCCTACCAGGTGCGCCGCGCGGAGTTCGACACCATCCTGATCCGCCGCGCCGCGGTCCTTGGCGCCGAGGTGATCGAGGGCTGCCGGGCGCGCGAGGTCGAGTTCACCGCCAGCGGGGTACGCGTGCGCGCCGAGCAGCCGGACCGGGAGCGTATCTTCGAGGCGCGCTTTCTCATCGACGCCTCCGGTCGCGATACCTTCCTCGCCAGCCGCTTCGGCACCAAGCAGCGCAACCGGCGGCACGAGAGCTGCGCGATGTTCGCGCACTTCGGTGGCGCATGGCGCGAGAGCGGCGCTCGCTGCGGAGACATCTCGCTGTTCTGGTTCGAGGACGGCTGGTTCTGGTTCATCCCGCTCGCCGACGGCACGACCAGCGTCGGGGCGGTGGTCTGGCCGGATTACATGAAGCGCCGCGAGCAGGACGTGCGCAGCTTCTTCCTCGCCACCATCGAGCGCTGCGCGCCGCTTGCCTCGCGCCTGGCGCAGGCGCAGCTGCTCACCGAGGTCCAGGCGACGGGCAGCTACAGCTACAGCTGCCCGCGCGTGCGCGGCCCGCGCTACCTGCTGATCGGCGATGCGTACGCGTTCATCGACCCGGTGTTCTCCTCCGGGGTGCTGTTCGCCATGGTCGGGGGCATTGCCGCGGGCGAGGCGCTCGACACCTGCCTGCGCGAGCCGCGCCACGCGCGCGCTGCGCTGAGGCGCTTCGAGCGCACGGTGCGCCGCGGCCCGCAGCGCTTCGCCTGGTTCATCTACCGCATGACCCAGCCGGCGATGCGCGCGCTGTTCATGGAGCCGAAGAACCCGCTGCGCATGCGCGAGGCGTTGCTGTCGCTGCTTGCCGGGGACATCTTCGCCGACACGCCGATCTGGGCCTCGCTCAAGGCCTTCCAGGCGGTCTACTGCCTCACCGCGCTCGCGATGCCGCGCCGCTCCTGGGCGGCCCGGACGCGGCGCGCGCGGCGCATCGGCGCAGCGGGGTCCGGATGAGCGCCCCGGCCGCGCTGCGCCTTGAGTACCTGCCGGCCGCCCCGCCGGGCGGGGACTGGGCCGATGCGCTCGGCGCGGCCCTCTACGGCGATGCGCCGCATGAGACAGCCCTCGCCGCGCCGGCGGAAGTGCCGCGGGTGGCGGTGCGCATGCCGGTGCTCGATGCCCCGGGCCCGCTGCTGGAGCGCTGGGCGGTCGGTGCGCCGGTGCGCTACGGGCACTGCGGCGCGGTGCGCCTGGCGCACACGCCCTCGCTCGCCTTCGGGGCGATCGCCGCCGAGGAGCCGCCCGGGGAGTCGGTCCGCTCGGGGCTGGAGTCGGCCACCGAGTGGGCCTACCGCCAGCTGCACGCCGCCCTCGAGGCGAGCGGCTACCCGCACCTGGTGCGGGTGTGGAACTACGTGCCGCGCATCAACCTGGAGACCGAGGGCCTGGAGCGCTACCGGCAGTTCAACATCGCGCGCCAGCGGGCGCTCATCGCCTGCGGGCGCCAGGTGCACGGCAACGTGCCGGCCGCGAGCGCCCTGGGCAGCGCCGCCGGGCCGCTCGTGGTCTATTTCCTCGCCGCGCGCGAGGCGCCGCGCTTCATCGAGAACCCGCGCCAGGTGAGCGCGTACCACTACCCGAGCGAGTACGGCGAGCGCGCGCCGAGCTTCTCGCGCGCCACGCTGCTCGAGCACGGCGGCGCCCCGGTGTTGTTTCTCTCCGGCACCGCGAGCATCGTCGGGCACCGCACGCTGCATGCCGGAGATGTTGCGGCGCAGACCCGCGAGACGCTCGCCAACATCCAGGCGCTGCTCGATGCGGCCGGGGTGTACAGCCTCGGGGAGCTCGCCTACAAGATCTACGTGCGCAACCCCTCGGACCTGCCGACGATTCGTCGCGAGATCGACGCCGCCCTCGGCCCCGGTCCAACCCGCGTCTATCTGCAGGCGGACGTGTGCCGCACGGACCTCGCGGTGGAGATCGAGGCGGCCGGCGGCTGCGGCGGCGCCTGAGCGCCGCTGGGGAGACGGGCGGTGCTGAAGCGGCTCGGGGAGTACCTGATCACCTACGGCCTGCTCGCCACGCTCGGGGTGATGATCCTCATCTGGACGGTGCTCGCGGTGCTGCTGCTGACGCCCCTGCCCGAGCGCCGGCGGCGCGCCACCGCGCGCTACACGATGATGGCGGGCTTTCGGCTGTTCACGCGCTTGCTCACGGCGAGCGGCGCCTACCGGCTCGATCTCACAGCGCTCGATGCGCTGCGCGGCGCCGGTGCGCTCATCCTCGCGCCGAACCACCCGAGCGCCTTCGATGCCATCCTGCTGCTCACCCGTCATCCGGACCTCGCCTGCATCCTCAAACCCTCGCTGCTGAACCATCCGCTGCTCGGGGCCGGGGCGCGCCTCGCCGGCTACATCCGCGGCGAGCCGCCGCGCCGTCTGGTGAAGGCCTCGGTCGCCGAGCTCGAGCGCGGGGCGGCAGTGCTGCTGTTCCCGGAGGGCACTCGAACGCGCCGCTCGCCGGTGAACCCGCTCACCGCCAGCGTCGCGGTGATCGCCAAGCACGCGCACGCGCCCATCCAGATCGCCTTCATCGAGACCGACTCGCCCTATCTGGCCAAGGGCTGGCCACCGCTGAAGGCCCCGCACCTGCCGATCGTGTACCGCGTGCGGCTCGGCCGGCGGCTCGATCCGCCCGCGGACGTGGCCGCCTGCATGCGCGAGATCGAGGCGCAGTTCGCCGCGGCGCTCGCCGAGGCGCCGCAGCGCGAGTGGCTCGAGCGCACCGCGGCGCAGCACCCATGAGTCCCTCGCGCACGCATCTGGTCATCATCCCGAGCTACAACCCCGGCGAGAAGGTGTTCGAGACCGTGCGCGCCGCGCGCGCGGCATGGGCCCCGGTGTGGGTGGTCATCGATGGCAGCACGGATGGGACGGCCGAGCGGCTCGCGGCGCTCGCCGCCGCAGACCCCCACCTCGAGGTCTTCCATGAGCGGCGCAACCGCGGCAAGGGCGCAGCGCTGCTCACCGGGTTCACCGAGGCGCTCGCGCGCGGCTACACGCACGCGCTCACGATGGACTCCGACGGACAGCACCCGAGCGAGTGCATCCGCGCGTTCATGCAGGCCTCGCTCGAGCGCCCCGAGGCGATGGTGCTCGGCGTGCCGCGCTTCGATGCCAGCGCCCCGCGCATCCGCGTGCTCGGACGGCGCATCTCCAACGGCTGGGCGCGCCTGGAGACCCTCGGGGCGGGCATCGAGGACTCGCTGTTCGGGTTCCGGCTCTATCCGCTTCAGCCCCTGGTGCGCCTGATGAATCGCCACCGTGGCATGCGCCGCTTCGACTTCGACGTGGAGGCGGCCGTACGCCTGAGCTGGCTCGGGGTGCCGGCGCTGAACCGCAGCGTCCCGGTGCGTTACTTCACGCCGGCCGAGGGCGGGGTGTCGCACTTTCGCTACGGTCGGGACAATCTGCTGCTCACGGCCATGCACACACGGCTGTTTTTCGGCTTTCTGGCCCGTCTGCCGCGCCTGCTGGCACGCCGCCACGCCGGCCGGTGAGCCCCGCGTCGCAGCCGCTCGCGCGGCGGCTTGCGGGGCCGCGCCGCACTGTATAATTTGGACTGTATCCATAGAAGAACAGCCTGCGATCCATGTCCGAACTTGCCCCCACCCTGCCGCCGGCGCACCACACAGGCCAAGCCCTGGAGCACGAGCTTGCCGAGCTGATCGTCGCGGCGCTCAACCTGGAGGTGTCCGCGAGTGCGATCGACCCGGAGGCCCGGCTCTACGGCGAGGGGCTTGGCCTGGACTCGATCGACATTCTCGAGATCGCGCTGGTGGTCTCGAAGCACTACGGGGTGCAGCTGCGCGCCGACGATGCGGCGAACACGCAGATCTTCCGCTCCCTGCGCCAGCTGGCCGCCTACGTGGCGGCACACCGGACGAACTAGCCCCTGGCCCCGATCCCGCTGATCGCGCACGCCGAGGAGCAGGCGGTGCTCGCCTACCGCCGCGGCGAGCCGCTGCGCGCGGGCCGCTTCCTCGCCGAGGCCGCCGCGCTCGCGGCGCGCCTGCCGCCCGGGCGGCACATCATCAATGTCTGTGCGGACCGATACCGCTTCGCCCTCGGCCTCACCGCGGCGCTGCTCAGCGGCAAGGTAAGCCTGCTGCCCCCGAGCCATACGCCCGAGGTGGTACGCCACCTGCGTCAGTTCGCCCCGGACGTGTTCTGCCTGACCGACTCCGCGGACTGCCCGATCGAGCTGCCGCAGGTGCACTGCGACGATCGGCCCGCGCCCGCGCAGGCCTGGCGCGTCCCGGCGCTCGCGCCCGAGACGCTCGTCGCCTACGTGTTCACCTCGGGCTCGACCGGCGTGCCGGTGCCGCACCCCAAGACCTGGGGACGGCTGGCCGGCTGCGTGCGCGCCGGCGCCGAGCGGCTCGGCTTCGCGCCCGGCACGGCGCTGCTCGCCACGGTGCCCGCGCAGCACATGTACGGCTTCGAGTCGAGCGTGCTGCTGGCGCTGCTCGGCGGCGGGGCGCTCGTGGCCGAGCGGCCCTTCTATCCGGCCGACATCAGCGCGGCGCTGGCGGCGCTGCCGCGGCCGCGCGTGCTGGTCACCACGCCGATCCACCTGCGCGCCGTGCTGGCCGATCAGGCGCCCCTGCCGGCCGTCGAGCAGCTCGTCTCGGCCACCGCGCCACTCGATGCAGCGCTCGCCCGCTCGGCCGAGGAGCGCTTCGGCGCGCCGCTCACGGAGATCTACGGCTCGACCGAGACCGGTCAGATCGCCACGCGGCGCACCGCGCTGGAGCGCCCCTGGACACTCTGGCCGGGGGTGAGCCTCACGCTCGAGTCGGGACGGGCCTGGGCGCGGGGCGGACACCTGGAGCAGCCCACACCCCTCTGCGACGAGCTCGAGCTGCTCGGTGACGGCCGCTTTCACCTCAACGGGCGGCTCGCCGACCTGGTCAACATCGCCGGCAAGCGCAGCTCGCTCGCCTACCTGACGCACCAGCTGCTCGCCATCGAGGGCGTGCGCGACGGAGCATTCTTCCTGCCGCACCGCAGCGCGCAGGCCGAGCATGGCGTCACCCGCCTGGCCGCTGCCGTGGTGGCCCCGGAGCTCACCGCCGCGCAGGTGCTCGCGGCGCTGCGCCGGCGCATCGACCCGGTGTTCCTGCCCCGCCCGCTGCTGCGGGTCGGCGCACTGCCGCGCAACAGCACCGGCAAGCTCCCCCAGGAGGCGCTGCGCGCCCTGCTCGAGCCGGCCGCCCGCGAGGGCGCATGACCCGCCTGCCGCTCACGGTGAGCGCCGAGCATCCGGCCTACGCGGGGCACTTCCCGGGCGAGCCGGTGCTGCCCGGGGCGGTGCTGCTCGATGAGGTCATCGCCGCGCTCGAGCCGAGCGGGCCGGGCGGCGCACGCCCGTGGCGCATCACGGTGGTGAAATTCTCCGCCGCCGTGCGCCCCGGCGAGCCACTCGAGCTCGAGCACGAGCCACTCGAGAACGGCGCCATCCGCTTCCGCGTCCTCAGTGGCGAGCGCACCGTCGCCACCGGTATGCTGGCGCACACATGAGCGCACCGGCAGGCCAACTGCGCGCGGCGCCCTGGACCGAGCGCCGCGAGCGCGGCAGTCTCGCGCTGCTGCGGCTGATGGCGCACTTCTCGCTGCGCGTCGGCCGGGGCCCGGGACGGCCGATCCTCTACGCCATCGCGGCGTACTACTTTCTGTTCGCGCCGCGCGCCGTGCGCGCCGCGCGCGCCTACCTCACGCGCGCGCTCGGCCGCGCGCCTCGCCCCGCGGAGCGCTTCGCCCACCTGCTCAGCTTCGCCACGACCATCCACGACCGGGTGTTCCTGCTCAACGACCGCTTCGATCTGTTCGAGATCGAGGTGCGCGGCGAGGAGCTGCTCGCCGAGCCACTCGCCGCCGGCGGCGTGCTCCTGTTCGGGGCACACCTCGGCAGCTTCGAGGTCGCCCGCGCGATCGGGCGGCGCGCGGCACTGCCGGTGGTCATGGCCGCTCACACCGACAATGCGCGCAAGATCAACGCGGCGCTGGCCGCCGTGAGCGCCGCCTCCAGCGAGGTGGTGGCCCTCGGGGACAATCCGCTCGCGCTGCTCGAGGTGCAACGCCGGCTCGAGCAGGGCGTCGCGGTGGGCATCCTCGCCGACCGCACCCCGCGCGAGCAGAGCACCGAGACGGTGCGCTTTCTCGGCGCCCCGGCGCGCTTTCCGACCGGCCCGTTCCGCGCCGCCGCGGCCCTCGGCCGACCGGTGGTGTTCATGGCGGGCCTGTACCTCGGCGCCAACCGCTACCGGGTGGTGTTCGAGCCGCTCGCGGACTTCCGCACTGTCCCGCGAGCGGCTCGCGAGAGCGCCGTGCGCGAGGCCATCGAGCGCTACGCCGCGGTGCTCGAGCGACTGTGCCGCGAGCATCCCGACAATTGGTTCAACTTCTATGACTTCTGGACTGGCGCGTAGGGCCGGCGCACTCGGTGCGCTCGGTGTCCTCGCGGCGCTCAGCCTCGCCTGCCTGCCCGTGCAAGCCGCACCAGGCGGACTGTTCACGCAGCTGATGGCACTGCTCGGCGCACGCCAGCAGGGCACCGCCAGCTTCCTCGCCCGCACCTACGCGGCCGGGCTGACCCGCCCGCTGGTCAGTTCCGGGGAGCTGCGCTACCGCGCCCCCGATCACCTCGAGCAGCGCACGCTCAAGCCGACCCCGAGCGAGCTGATCCTCGATGGCGAGCGGCTCACCGTGCACCGCGACGGTCACACCCGTCGGCTCAACCTGCGTGACTATCCGGACATCGCCGTCTACGTCGATGCCCTGCGCGACACGCTCGGCGGACAGGGCGCCGGGCTCAAGCGGCGGTTCGCGGTGCGCCTGACGGGCACACTGGCCCAGTGGCAGCTGATCCTCAGGCCGCGCCAGGGGAACTCGCACGTGCGCCGCATCCGGCTGACGGGCGCAGGCGCGGACATCCACACCATCGAGATCCTCGCCCCCGACGGCGCGCGCACCGTGATGCGCATCGGTCCGTCGAGCGCCTCATGAGCCGCCGCGCGGCTGCCGTGTGGGTGTGGGCGGGGCTCGTGGCGGTGGCCGGACTCGTGGCTGCGCGCGCCCGCTACGCGGCCGACCTGTCCGCCTTTCTGCCTCGCGCCCCGAGTGAGCGCGAGCGGCTGCTCGTCGAGCAGCTGCGCAACGGCATCGCCTCGCGGCTGCTCATCGTCGCGATCGGCGGCGCCGATGCCGCCACGCGCGCGCAACTGTCGCAGTCGCTCGCGCGGGCACTCGGTCGGGACGCCCGCTTCGCGGCCGTCGAGAACGGCTCGGCCGCGGCCGAGCGGCGCGATGGCGCGTTCCTCTTTGCCCACCGCTACCTGCTGAGCCCGGCGGTGACGCCGCAGCGCTTCACGAGCGCCGGTCTGCGCGCGGCCATCGAAGGCACGCTCGGACTGCTGGCCGCCCCCGGCGGAGTGCTCGCCGCGCCGAGCCTCGCGAGCGACCCGACCGGTGAGATGCTGGCGCTGCTCGGCTCGCTGCCGGGCGCGGCCCCGCGGCGCGCCGCCGGCGTGTGGGTCTCGCGCGACGGGCGCGAGGCGCTGCTGCTGGCGCGCACGCGCGCCCCCGGCTCCGACACCGATGCGCAGGCGGCGGCCATCGAGGCCATCCGCGCAGCGTTCGCTCGCGCGGCAGCCGACGCGCACGCACATGCCACACTGCAGTTGACCGGTCCGGGGGTGTTCGCGGTGGCCGCGCGCGCGCGCATCGAGCGCGAGGTGCTGCGCCTCTCGCTGCTGAGCGGCCTGCTGATCCTCACCCTGCTCATCCTGGCCTACCGCTCCGCCGCGGCGCTCGCCCTGGCGCTCGTGCCGGTGGCCTCCGGCGCACTCGCCGGCGTCGCGGCGGTGGCCCTTCGCTTCGGCGTCGTGCAGGGCGTGACGCTCGGCTTCGGGGTGACGCTGATCGGCGAGGCGGTCGATTACTCGATCTACCTGTTCGTGCAGTCGCGCACCGGGAGCGATGCAACCGCCGACTGGCAGCGCCGCGCCTGGCCCACCGTGCGGCTCGGGATGCTGACCTCGGTGTGCGGATTCGCGGCCCTGCTGCCCTCGGCGTTTCCGGGGCTCGCGCAGCTCGGCCTGTACTCGCTCTCGGGGGTGTTGGCCGCCGGAGGGGTGACGCGGTTCGTGTTGCCGCAACTGCTCCCGCGGCGCTTTGCCGTGCGCGACCTGCGTCCGCTCGGGATGCGCGCGGCGCGCGTGCTGCGGCCCGGACGGCTCGCGCGTGCGCTGCTGCTCGTGCTCGCGGTCGGCGCCACGGCGGTGATCTACACGCATCGGGAGCGGCTGTGGAACCGCCAGCTCGCGGCGCTGAGTCCGGTGCCGCTCGCCGCGCAGCGCCTCGATGCGCGCCTGCGCGCCGCGCTCGGGGCCCCGGGGGGGCGCGACCTGGTGGTGATCGCGGCCCCGAGCCGCCAGGCGGCGCTGCGGCGGGCCGAGCGGGCCGGCGCGGCACTCGATCCGCTGGTCCGCGAGCGAGTCCTCGGCGGGTACCAGAGCCCGGCGCGCTATCTGCCGAGCCGCGCGCTGCAGCGCGCGCGCCAGCAGGCACTTCCGCCGCCTGCGGTCCTGCGTCGCCGGCTGGCGCGTGCGCTCGCCGGAATGCCGCTCTCGAGCGCCGCCCTCGCCCCCTTCATCCAGGCCGTGGAGCAGGCGCGCACCGCGACGCCGCTTGGCCCGGCCGACCTCGCTGGAACCTCCTTTGCCGCCGTGCTCGATGGACTGCTGGTCCGCGAGGCAAGCGGCTGGGACGCGCTGCTGCCGCTCGATCGGCCCGCGCGCGGACCGATCGATCTGGACCGCGTGCGCACGGCGCTGCAGCCCCTCGGCGCCGGGCGCGCGGTCGTGCTCGACCTGAAACACCAGGCCAATGCGCTCTACGGCACCTACCTCGCCGAGGCGGTGCGCCTGGCGCTGGCGGGACTGGCGGTGATCATGCTGCTGCTGCTCGCCGCGCTGCGCTCCCCGGTGCGCATGCTGCGGGTGGTGCTGCCGCTCGCCCTGGCCGTGCTCACGGTGGCGGGGGGGCTGCTCGCCTGCGGGGTGAGCCTGACGCTGCTGCATGTCATCGGCATGCTGCTCATCGTTGCGGTGGGCTCGAACTACGCGCTGTTCTTCGAGCGCGGCTCGAGCGAGCCGGACCTCACGCTCGCCTCGCTGCTGCTCGCCAATGCCGCCACCGTGCTCGGCTTCGGGGTGCTCGCCTTCTCCACCGTGCCGGTGCTGCGCGATCTCGGCCAGACGGTGGCCCCGGGGGCAGCGCTGGCGCTGGTGTTCGCCGCGCTCCTTGCCCGCGAGCCGTCCGGGCACGCTCCGGGCTAGAATTTGCCCATGCCAACCTCCCGAGCGCCCCGCTGGCGGCCCTCGCCGCTGCTCGTCGCCTCTGCGGGCGTGCACGGCGGCGCGGCCGCCGCCATCCTTGCCCAGCTGCAGCTGTGGCCCTGGGCACTCGGCGCCGTGGCGGCCAATCACGCCCTGCTCGCCGCCGCGGGCCTGTGGCCGCGCAGCCGGCTGCTCGGACCGAACTGGACGCACCTGCCCACCCCGGCGGGCGCGGCGCCGGCCCGCATCGCCCTCACCCTGGATGACGGGCCGGACCCCGAGGTCACCCCACGCGTGCTCGAGCTGCTGGAGCGCCACGGTGCGCGTGCCACGTTCTTCTGCATCGGCGAGCGGGTGGCCGCCCATCCGGCGCTTGCCCGGCAGATCGCCGCCGCGGGGCATGCGCTCGAGAACCACAGTCAACGGCACCTGGCGAGCTTCTCGCTGCTCGGACCCCACCGCCTGCGTGCCGAGATCGAACGCGCCCAGGAGGTCATTGCCGCCTCAACCGGCACCCGGCCGCGGTTCTTCCGGGCCCCGGCCGGGCTGCGCAACCCATTCCTCGACCCGGTCCTGCAGCGGCTCGGACTGACACTGGCGAGTTGGACGCGCCGTGGCTTCGACACGCGCGAGCGCCGTCCACAGCGGGTGCTCGGTGCACTCACCCGCGCGCTCTCAGCGGGCGACATCCTGCTGCTGCACGACGGCCACGCGGCCCGCAGCGCGAGCGGCGAGCCGGTGGTCCTGGAGGTGCTGCCGCAGCTGCTCGGCGCACTGCGCGCCGCCGGGCTCACCCCTGTGACCCTGCGCGATGCACTCAGCCCATGAAGCCGCTCGCGCTCAGTCAGTTCACCGCCACGAGTGCGATCGGGCGGGGCCTCGCCGAGACGCTCGCGGCGCTCAGCGAGCGCCGCGGCGCTCTGGCGCCCTGCGCGTTCGAGACCGTGGCGCTCGCGACCTGTGTCGGGGAAGTGGGGCAGCTCGAGGCGGTGCGCCTGCCGGCGGCACTCGCGCGCTTCGAGTGCCGCAACCACCGCCTGGCCCTGCTCGGACTCGAGCAGGACGGCTTCAGCGCGGCGGTGCGCCGCTGCGCGGCGCGGCGCGGTGCGGCGCGTATCGGGGTGCTGCTCGGCACGAGCACCTCGGGGATGCTGCAGACCGAGCTCGCCTACCGCGCGCGCACACCCGCAGGCGCGCTGCCCCCAGGCTTCGACTACGCCGCAACCCACAACCCGTACGCGCTGGCGGATTTCGTGCGCCGGGTGCTCGGGCTCGAAGGACCCGCCGCGGTGATCTCCACCGCCTGCTCCTCCAGTGCCAAGGTGTTCGGCGCGGCCGCCCGGATGATCGGGGCCGGACTGATCGATGCGGCCGTGGTCGGCGGGGTCGATTCGCTGTGCCTCACGACACTCTACGGCTTTCATGCGCTGCAGCTCACGGCGCGGGAACCCTGCCGGCCGTTCGATGTGGCGCGCGCCGGAATCTCCATCGGCGAGGCGGCGGCGTTCGCGCTCCTCGAGCCGCTCGAGGACGTCGCTGACCCCGAGGCCATACGGCTGACGGGGGTCGGGGAGTCGAGCGACGCCTACCACATGTCCTCGCCCCACCCGGATGGGCGCGGCGCGCTGGCGGCGATGCGCCAGGCCCTCGACAGCGCCGGGCTCGAGGCGCGGCAGATCGAGTACATCAACCTGCACGGCACCGGCACTGCGAGCAACGACAGTGCCGAGGCGCGCGCGGTGTCGACGCTGTTCGGCCACACGGTGCCGGCCAGCTCCACCAAGGGCGCCACCGGCCACACGCTCGGGGCCGCCGGCGCACTCGAGGCGGTGATCTGCGCCCTCTCCTTGCGTCACGGGCTGCTGCCGGGCGGCCTGAATACCACGGCGGTGGATCCGGCGCTCGAGGTCGACTACCTGACCGAGACGCGCCGCGCGCCGCTCACGCGCGTGCTCAGCAATTCCTTCGGCTTCGGCGGCTCGAACTGCAGCCTGGTGCTCGAGCGCCACCCGGGAGGCGCATGACGGCGGGCACGACAGGGCTCAAGGCCTACGTCCGCGGCATCGGCCTGCTGGGTCCGGGGCTGGCGGACTGGACGCTCGGCGCGGCGGTCCTGCGCGGTGAGCGGCCCCACACGAGCACACCCGTCGAGCTGCCCGCACCGGCGGCGCTGCCGAGCGCCGAGCGGCGCCGCACCGGTGCCACGGTGCGCCTGGCACTGGCCGCGGGCCTCGAGGCGCTGCACGGTGCGGGCCTCGAAGGCTCCGGGCTCGCCACGGTGTTCGCCTCCTCGGGCGGCGATGGGGCCATCTGTGACGAGATCTGCTCAGCGCTCGCCACGCCCGAGCGGCAGATCTCCCCGACCCGCTTCCACAACTCAGTGCACAACGCCGCCTCGGGCTACTGGAGCATCGCGCTCGGCGCCACCGCCGCCTCGACGGCGCTCGCCGCCTACGATGGAAGCTTCGTCGCCGGGCTGCTCGAGGCGCTGAGCCAGCTCGCCAGCACCGGCCGGCCGGTGCTGCTGGTCGCCTACGAGACCGACTACCCCGAACCGTTGCGCACGGCGCGGCCGATCGCCGCGCCCTTTGCCACCGCGCTGCTGCTCGATGCAAACCCCGGCGCGCACGCCGCGGCGCACCTGCAAGCGAGCCTCACCGGGCAACCGGCCGACACCCTGCCCGAGTCATCACTCGAGGCGCTGCGCGCGGGGGTTCCCGCCGCGCGCGCCCTGCCGCTGCTCAAGCGCATCGCGCGCTGCGAGGGCGGCCGCGTGGTGCTCGATTACCTAAACGATCTGCGGCTCGCCGTGAACATCACGCCATGTCCCTGACCCGACCGCCACCGGCCGTACGGCTGCAGCGCCGCTGGCTCGAGCAGCACATTCCGCATCAGGGCCGGATGTGCCTGCTGGAGGAGGTGCTCGGCTGGGATCTCACTGAGATCCGCTGCCGCACCGCGAGCCATCGCGCGCCTGACAACCCGCTGCGCGCGCGCGGCCGGCTCGCGGCGGTCGCGGGCATCGAGTATGCCGGACAGGCGATGGCCGCCCACGGGGCCCTGATCGCCGGACTGCGGCACACCCCGATCCGCACCGGCTACCTGGCGAGCGTACGCAATCTCATCCTCGCGGTGAGCCGCCTCGATGATATCGAGGCGGACCTCGTGGTGCGCGCGCGACGCATCGCCGGAGATGCCGAGACGGCGCTCTACGCGTTCGATCTCACCGCCGGCGAGCAGGCGCTGCTCAGCGGCCGCGCGGGCATCGTGTTCGGCGCACCCGGCACCACGGAGAGGCGCCCGTGAGCGCACCCAAGCACGCGCTCGTGACCGGCGGCAGCGGCGCCATCGGCGCAGCCATCTGTCGACGCCTCGCCAGCGCCGGCCACCACGTGTACGTGCACACGCACCAAGCCCTCAACGCCGCTGAGGCACTCGCCGAGGACATCCGCGCCCGCGGTGGCAGCGCCGAGACGGTGCAGTTCGACGTGACCGATCCCGCCTCGACCCACGAGCGGCTCGCCGCGCTCCCCGGACCCATCCAGATCCTGGTCAACAACGCCGGCGTGCACGATGACGCGGTGCTCCCGGGCATGCGCCGCGAGCAATGGCACCGGGTCATCGACGTGTCGGTGAATGGATTCTTCAACGTCACGCAGCCGCTGCTGCTGCCGATGATCCGTACCCGCTGGGGGCGGATCATCAACATCTCTTCCGTGGCCGCGCTCCTCGGCAACCGGGGTCAGGTCAATTACGCCGCCGCGAAGGGTGCCCTGAACTCCGCGACCAAGGCGCTCGCGCTCGAGCTCGCCACCCGCGGCATCACGGTCAACGCCATCGCCCCAGGGATCATCGCCACGCCCATGAGCGAGGGCGCCTTTCCCGAGGCGCACATCCAGCGCCTGGTGCCGCTCGGGCGAGCCGGCCGCCCCGAGGAGGTGGCCGATGCTGCCGCGTTCCTGGCCTCGGAGGAGGCGTCCTACATCACCGCACAGATCCTGTCGGTCGACGGCGGGATGAGTTGAGCGCGCGAGGTTCCGCGCGCATCGCGGACGCCTAATCAGACGTCCCCTACGGACGACCTGATCTGATGCCTTTCCCAACCCTTCGCGACGCGTCTGTAGTCATCATCAAAGCGACGTATCAACACATGACTTCGCGCGACAAATTTCTCCAACACAGTGTTGACAAGTGATCTCCGGTGGCGCAAGTTCGGCCACGGAGACCCCATGGCCACAACGGTACTCGACATGCCCGAAGCTCCCGAAATCCGTCTCGCGCGACTCGAGTCGGATGTCGCGCATATTCAGTCTGATGTCACGGACATCAAGATCGACCTGCGTGAACTCCGTTCTGAGACGCATGGAGAGTTCAAGGCTGTGCGCACGGAAATCTCGGGCCTGCGCAGCGAGATGCAGGAGGAGTTCCGGGCTGTGCGCACGGAAATCTCCGGCCTGCGCACCGAAATGCAGGACGGGTTCAAGTCTGTGCGCACGGAAATCTCCGGCCTGCGCACCGAAACGCAGGGCGAGTTCAGAGCCGTGCGCACGGAAATCTCCGGCCTGCGCACCGAGGTGAACAAACACCTCTGGGCTCTAGCCAGCTTGCTCGTGACGTTGTTCCTCGCGATGGGGGGCATGATGGCGCGCGGCTTCGGCTGGATCCATTGACCCGGACACTGGCGACACGTCGCACTGGTGCCGTTCACCGCCTCAGTGCTCAATACTCGTCGTCGGCAATAGGGAGGGAGGAGGATGCACGCGCGCAATCTCGATGACCTGCCGGTCCTCAGCCCGGCCGGGCGTACGGCGGCTGTGAGGCCCGCCCATCGCGCAACGGACGACGTGACGGAGGGACTTTCGCCCTGGGGTGTGGTCCCAAGTCTGTGAACGGGCGGCGACGCATTCCTCCGGTCTGGCTCCTCGCCCTGCCCGGACTGACCTTCGGCATGACCACGGGCTTCGTGATCGTCACGCTGCCCCTGATGCTCGCCGAGCAGGGTCTGTCCGGCAGTCGCATCCCCGTCGCAGTGGCCCTCATCACCTCACCGAGCTTTTTCAGCTTCCTGCTGGCGCCGTTTCTCGACGTCCGCTTCCGCCGCCGCACCTATGCAGCCGTATTCGGCGTGCTGGCCGCAGCGGCGACGTCATGGGTCCTCCTGGACCACGGCTCGGCCGCCGAAGTCGAGGTCGTGATGTTCATCGGCTTCCTCTGCCTGATGTTGTTCATCTCGGCGCAATCGGGGTGGGTCGGCAGCCTGATCGAGCGCGCCCAGGCCAGCTCGCTCGGCGCCTGGAGTACGGCGTACAACATCGCCGGCAGCGGCGCCGGCATCCTGCTCTCCGGTTATGCGAGCGAGCACTTCTCGCCCACCACCGCCGCGGCTTGCCTGTTCCCCCTCCTGCTGGCCCCGTTGCTCGTGTTTCCGCTGATCCCGGCCGCGGCCCCTGACGCAGCGCTCGCCCGCGAGAGTTTCAGCCGCTTCATCCGTGAGGTGGCCGCGCTGTTCAGGCGCAGCGAGGTCCTCGTGGCCCTCGCGCTGTTCATGCTGCCGTCGGGTTCATTTGCCCTGACGAATGTGCTGGGTGGGTGGGGCAAGGTCTTCCACGCGGTCCCGGCCCTGGTGAGCTTTCTGGGCGGTATGGGCGCGATGCTGGCGGGCATCATCGGCTGCGGGTTGATGCCACTGCTCGCCCGGCGGTTGCCGCTACGCCCGCTTTATCTGTCCATCGGGTTGCTCGGTGCGGTATTCACGCTCTGCCTGCTGTTCCTGCCGCACGTGCCCTGGACCTACGGCCTCGCCTTCATCGGTGAGAACATCTTCCAATCGGCGGCCATCGCCACGGCCATGGCCGTCATTTTCGAGGTCATCGGGCCCGGCAATCCGCTCGCTGCCACGATTTTTTCCGTGCTCGGCGCCAGCGGCAATTTACCCATTTTCTATATGGAGCTGATTGACGGCCGTGGCTTTCATTGGCGGGGTGTCGAGGGTGCCTTCCTCTGCGATGCGGCGGTCACCGGCGCCGCCTGCCTGGTGCTCGCGATCGTCCTGCGCCGACGGCTCTTCGCCGGCACCGTGGCTCGTGAGCTTGCCGTGACGTCCGGCGAATAGGCCGACGATCCACGCCTGCCCGAGCCGCAACCGCCCGGGCGCAGGCCAGCGCAGTCCAGGCCCGCTCCCCTACCCGCTCGTGCCGTCGAAGAACTCGACTTCCCCGGTCTCGATCGAGTATTCCGCGCCCACGACAGTGAGCCCATCGCTCTGGATCAGCCGCTCGAGGACATCCGAGCCGTAGCGCAGGTGGCTCACCGACACCCCGACGTTGGCGCGCACCGCCTGGCGCACGAGCGCCTCCTCGTCGTGACGCAGCTCGGTCCTGAGCAGCCCCTCGATGGAGGGGCGCACCCGATCGACGATGGAGCGGATGTTGGGAGACTGGTTCTCCGCGGGGCGGCGAAGTTGCTCGAGCGTCGCCAGGATCGCCCCGCAGCGCGAGTGCCCGAGCACCACCACCAGGCGAGTGCCGAACTGCTCGGCGGCGAACTCGACGCTGCCGATGAGCGAGGGCGCGACGATATTGCCCGCCACGCGGATCACGAACAGATCGCCGAGCCCCTGGTCGAACACAAGCTCCGCCGGCACGCGCGCATCCGAGCAGCCGAGGATGATGGCGAAGGGCTTCTGCTCCTGCGTCAGCTGGATGTGCGGGGAGCCACCGAGGGATGGCTCATGGTTGCGCAACCGCTCGACGAAGCGCCGATTGCCGTCTTTCAGGCGCTGAAGCGCCTCTG
The DNA here is from genome assembly GCA_021815925.1 of Pseudomonadota bacterium. GTDB lineage: Bacteria > Pseudomonadota > Gammaproteobacteria > Steroidobacterales > Steroidobacteraceae > 13-2-20CM-66-19. Next base: position 17,737 of record JAKAZL010000037.1, read on the forward strand.
CTGCCGTGCTCATGGACCGAGTGTAACGATCGCGCCCCGCACCGACAACGGATCGACCCGTGCCGCGCGCTCACGCGCTTTGGGTAGAATGCCGCCGGTCCCCCTCGCTGGAGCGCCCCCGTGAAAGCCTCGCTGATCGTCGGACTGGTCCTCATTGCCGCCGGGATCCTGCTCATCCTGCACCCCCCGCACTACGCCTCGCAGCAAAGCGTGTTCAAGTTCGGCTCGCTGCAGGCCACCGTGCGCCAGGAGCGCGCGCTGCCGGGCTGGGCGGGCGGCGTGGTGCTCGGCATCGGGGTCGGGGTCCTCGCCCTGGGTCTGGCGAAAAAACGCTAGAATCCGCGCCCGGTTTCTTTGTCCGAGGAGCACGCCATGGCCATTCGCGAGCAGCGGATCGAATACCGCGAGGGTTCGACCGTCCTGGAGGGATTTTTCTGTCACGACGATGAGCGCCCCGGCCCGCGGCCGGCGGTGCTGATCAACCATGCCTGGGGCGGACGCGATGCCTTCGTCGAGGACAAGGCGCGCAAGCTCGCCTGGCAGGGTTACGCGGCGTTCGCGCTCGACATGTACGGCAAGGGAAAGCGCGGTGAGACCACCGAGCAGTGCCAGGCGCTGATGATGCCGCTGGTCGAGGACCGCAAGCTGCTCGCACGGCGCATCGGTGCCGGCCTCGAGGCGCTGCGCGCCCAGCCGCAGGTCGATGCGCGGCGCGTGGCGGCCATGGGCTTTTGCTTCGGGGGCCTGTGCGTGCTCGACCTCGCCCGCAGCGGCGCGGACGTGCGCGGCGTGGTGAGCTTCCACGGGCTGCTCAAGCCGAGCGGCCTGCCCGCTGCGCCCGTGCGCGCCAAAGTGCTCATCCTGCATGGCTACGACGACCCGATGGCCCCGCCCGAGGACGTACTGGCCGTGGCTCGCGAGTTCACCGCGGCGGGCGCGGACTGGCAGCTGCATGCCTACGGCAACACGCTGCACGCCTTCACCAACCCGCAGGCCAATGATCGGGCCAACGGCATGGCCTACGCGCTCGCGGCCGACCGTCGCTCGTGGGGCGCTCTGCGGCAGTTCCTGCAGGAAGTGCTGAGCTGAGCCCCGCTTACCCGGGCCGCGTGCGCGCGCGGCCCGCGGTGGCCTCCAGGGTCACCGTCTCGGTGTTGGGATCGTAGAGGATGCGGGCCTCGCCGCGCTTGAGCTGCGCGAGCACCTGGGCGCATTTTTCCTCCAGGCTGTACTCGCGCGCGCCGTACTCGGTTCCCTCGCGCAGCACGAAGGATTCGATCACCCCGGCCAGCGCCTCGCGCGAGAGCGCTTCGTAGGGGACTTGCACCGGCTCGAGCGGCAGCTGCGGATCGTTCATGGTGTCCCGAAATGAAAGCTGCCGCGGATCCGGTGCGATCCGCGGCAGCTTGTATCGACGGACCTCGTTCAGCGCTGCTGCAGCTTCGCGAGCAGGCGCAGCATCTCCACGTACATCCACACCAGCGTCACCATCAGGCCGAATGCGCCGTACCACTCCATGTACTGCGGCGCCCCGCCCGCGGCTCCGCGCTCGATCATGTCGAAGTCGAGCAGCAGGTTGAACGCGGCAATGCCCACCACGACGACCGAGAAGCCGATGCCGAGCGGGCTGGCGCCGTTGATGAACGGCACGCCGACGTGGAAGAACGACAGCAGCCAGGCGCCCGCGTAGAGCAGCATGATGCCGAAGGTCGCGCCCATGACCACCGCGCGCAGCCGGTCGGTCACCCGGATCACCCGCGTACGGTACAGCGTCAGCATCACCAGGGTGACCGCGAACGTCGCCCCCACCGCCTGGATGGCGATGCCGGGATAGCGCTGCTCGAAGATCGCCGAGATGGCCCCGAGCACCACCCCCTCGAGCGCCGCGTAGGGCAGGGCGAGGACCGGAGCGGTCGTGGGCTTGAAGCTGATGATCAGGGCCAGCACGAACCCGCCGATCAGGCCGATCAGCATCAGCGGCGCGACCGCCTGCATATTGCCCGCACTCGCCTGCGACCACGGCCAGAGCGCGCAGACCATCATGACCACCAGCAGCAGGAACGACTTGTTCACCGCCCCCTGCACGGTCATCGTGGGTTCGCCGAACCCGACGCGCGGTACCCGCGCAAAAGTGTTGTCGTTCAAGCCGGGGTTGCCGGATCGCCGAAACTGAAACGCCATCTGATACCTCCTTAGCCCATTGGACGCATTTTACGCTATGGGGGTTCCCTGGCTGAAAATCCAGCCACCCCCAGGGCGCTTTTCACCCCGCCACGCTCTAGCT
>JAKAZL010000129.1 GCA_021815925.1 Pseudomonadota bacterium
CCAACCGGCTCGGGATCTGGCAGATCAAGTGGGAGCTGGAGGACCTCGCCTTCCGGTACCTCGAGCCCACCGCCTACCGGCACATCGCCGCGGCGCTCAACGAGCGACGCACGGACCGCGAGCGCTACATCGAGAGCTTCTGTGCCGAGCTCGGTGCGGCGCTCGCCAAGGCCGGCATCGTCGCCGAGGTCTACGGCCGCCCGAAGCACATGTACAGCATCCACCGCAAGATGCAGCGCAAGCAGCTCGAGTTCGAGCAGCTGTTCGACGTGCGCGCCGTGCGTGTGATCGTCGGGACCATTCCCGACTGTTATGCCGCGCTCGGCGTGGTGCATGGCATGTGGCGCTACATCCCCGGGGAGTTCGACGATTACATCGCCACGCCCAAGGGCAACTTGTACCGCTCCATCCACACCGCGGTCATCGGCCCGGAAGGCAAGAGCGTCGAGGTGCAGATCCGTACCCGCGAGATGCACGAGCACGCCGAGCTCGGCGTGGCGGCGCACTGGACCTATAAGGAAGGCGGCGCAGCCGATGCGCACTACCAGCGCAAGATCGAAGCGGTGCGCCGTCTGCTCGAGCCCATGGGTGCCGATGGCAGCGCCGAGGAGGAGCGGGAATTCCTCGAGCAGGTGAGCACCGAGCTGTTCCAGGACCGGGTGTACGCGCTGACACCCAAGGGCGAGGTCATCGACCTGCCGCACGGGGCCACGCCGCTCGATTACGCCTACACCGTGCACACCTCACTCGGGCACCGCTGCCGGGGTGCGAAGGTCAACGGGCGCATCGTGCCGCTCACCCAGCCGCTGGCCAACGGGGAAATCGTCGAGATCATCACCGCCAAGCAGGAGGCTCCGAGCCGCGACTGGCTTGCTCCGGAGCTCGGCTACCTCGCCTCGGCGCGCAACCGCACCAAGGTGCGCGCCTGGTTCCGCAAGCTCGACGCGAACGACAACCGGGCCGCCGGCCGGACCATCGCCGAGCGCGAGCTGGCGCGCCTCGGGGTGAGCGGCGCGCAGCTGCCCGAGCTGCTCCCGGCAGTCGGTGCGCACGATGTCGAGCATTTCCACCAGCTGCTCGGCGAGGGCGAGATCACCGTCGCGCAGCTGACGCACGCGGTGGAACGGCTGTTCGTCCAGCCGAAGGCCCCGCCGGCGACGAGCACCGCCCGGCCACCGCTCGCGCGCGGCGGCTCGCCGGTGGAGATCGAGGGCGTGGGCGATCTGCCCGTCACGCTGGCGCGCTGCTGCGCGCCGCTGCGTCCACAGCCGATCGTCGGCTACGTGACCATCGGGCGCGGCGTGACCATCCATCGGCGCGGCTGCCCGAGCTTCACGCGCATGCGGTCCATCCGGCCCGAGCGGGTTCTACAGGTGGAGTGGAGCTCGAGCCAGCCCGATGCGCTGCCGGTGCGGATCGCCGTGCATGCCTATGACCGACGTGGGCTGGTGCGCGACCTCACCGATGTGCTCGCGATCGAGCGGCTGAACATCCAGGACATGACCACCACCACCGACCGCCCGAGCGGCACGGCTGACGTGCTGCTCACGGTAGCCATCGGCGACGATGCGCAGCTGAAGCGGCTGCTCAAGCGCCTCGGCGCCGTGGCAAACGTGGTCTCGGTGCGCCGCGCCCGCTAACGGTTGATCGAATCGATCGCGCGCTTGTCGGCGGCGAGGGCCGCCTCGTGCACCGCCTCCGACAGCGTCGGATGGGCGTGGATGGTGCGCTGCAGATCCTCGCTGCTCGCGCAATACTCCATGGCGAGCACCGCCTCGGCGATCAGCTCCCCGGCCATCGGGCCGATGATGTGCACGCCGAGGATCTCATCGTCATCCTGGGCGGCGATGAGCTTGGCGAAACCCTGCGCCTGCTCCATGGCACGCGCCCGGCCGCTGGCGAGGAACGGGAACACGCCCACTTTGTAGGGACGGCCGCTCGCCTTGACCTGCTCCTCGGTGAGTCCCACCCAGGCGATCTCCGGTGCGGTGTAAATCACCGAGGGGATGGTCTTGTAGTTGACCTCCCCGTAACGGCCGGCGATCAGATCGGCCACCATCACCCCCTCCTCCTTGCTCTTGTGCGCGAGCATCGGGCCGCGCACGCAATCCCCGACCGCCCAGACACCCTCGGCGCCCGTGCGGCAGTGCTCATCGACCTTGATGCAGCCGCGCTCATCGAGCTCGACGCCCGTGCCGGCGGCGAGCAGCTCGGCCGTGAAGGCCCGCCGGCCGGCCGCGACGATCAATCGATCGACGGTGAGGCTCTGGGTGCCTTTGGCATCCTCGTAGGTCACCTCGACCACATCGCCGCTCACCTTGGCCGCGCTGACCCGCGCGCCGAGGCGGATATCCAGGCCCTGCTTCTTGAAATGCCGCGCCGCCTCCTTGGCGAGCTGCTGATCGGCGATGGCGAGAAACTCAGGCAGCGCCTCGAGCACCGTCACTTCGCTGCCGAGGCGGCGCCAGACGCTGCCGAGCTCCAGTCCGATCACGCCGGCCCCGATCACGCCGAGGCGTTTGGGCACCGCATCGAGCTCGAGCGCGCCCCATGAGTCGAGGATGTGCGGGGCCTTGAAGGGCGCGGCCTTCAGCTCCACGGGCACCGAGCCCGAGGCGAGAATCACGTGCTTGGCGCTGAGCTCGCGCTTGCTGCCGTCCGCGCCGGTGAACTCCACTCGCCGCCCGGGCAGCAGCCGCCCGTGTCCGGCGAGTCCGGTCACACCGCTCGCCTTGAACAGCGCGTTGATCCCCTGGGTGCTCGCCTTGACGATTCCGGACTTGCGCTTTTGCATCTGCGCCAGATCGACGCTCACCGGGCCGGTCTTGATGCCGTGCAGCGCAAATTCCTCGCGCGCCCGGTGCACCAGCTCGCTCGACTCGAGCAGCGCCTTGGAGGGGATGCAGCCGGCGTTCAGGCACGTGCCGCCGAAGGCGTACCCGCCGTCGGGGTTGCGCCACTGGTCGATGCAGGCCACGGACAGCTTGTTCTGCCCGGCGCGGATGGCCGCCGGATAACCGGCCGGACCGCCGCCGATCACGATGACGTCGAATGCCTCTGCCATGATCAGATCCCCAACAACATGCGGCCCGGATCCTCCAGGCACTCCTTGACGGTGACCAGGAACTGCACCGCCTCGCGACCGTCGATGATGCGGTGGTCGTAGGTGATGGCGATGTACATCATCGGACGGATGGCGATTTGACCCTCGACCACCATCGGACGATCCTGGATCTTGTGCATACCGAGAATCGCGCTCTGCGGCGCATTCACGATGGGCGTGGACATCAGCGAGCCGAACACCCCGCCGTTGGTGATGGTGAACGTGCCGCCGGTCAGCTCCTCGATGCCGATCGCCCCGGCGCGCGCCTTCTTGGCGTACTCGCCGATCTCCTTCTCGATGGCCGCAAAGCTCTTCGTATCCGCATCGCGCACGATCGGCACCACCAGGCCCCGGTCGGTCGATACGGCCACGCCGATGTCATAGAACTCGTGATAGACGATCTCGCTGCCGTCGACCGAGGCATTCACCACCGGAAACTTCTTCAGTGCCTCGATGCACGCCTTGACGAAGAAGGACATGAAGCCGAGCTTCACGCCGTGCTCCTTCTCGAAACGGTCCTTGTGGCGCGCGCGCAGCTGCTGCACGGCCGTCAGGTCGACCTCGTTGAACGAGGTGAGCAGCGCCTGCGTCGATTGTGCCTCGACCATGCGCTGGGCGATGCGCTGGCGCAGCCGCGTCATTGGCACCCGCTGCTCGGCGCGGCCGGCGGCCGCTGCCGCGGGCGGTGCAGCCGTCGGGGCCGGGGCCTGCTGCTTGCCGAGAAATCCAACCACGTCCGACTTCGTCAGGCGACCGTCGCGCCCGCTCGCGGGAAT
>JAKAZL010000130.1 GCA_021815925.1 Pseudomonadota bacterium
TGGACATGGCCCCGAAGCAGTGGGCGCTCGAGCGCGGGGCGATCGAACAGGAAGTCGCGCGGGATCTGTCCAGCCCGAGCTTCAAGTTCTACACCGAGATGGTCGCGCACCTGTTCGCCGGCACGCCGTATGCGCACACCCCGCTCGGCACTCGGCCGTCGTTCAATGCCACCACGGCCGCAATGCTCAAGCGCTTCCACGACCGCTGGTATGCGCCGAACAACGCCATCCTGGTGATCGCCGGGGACGTCGATCCGGCGGCGACGCTCACCGAGGTGAAGCGCCTGTTCGGAGGCATTGCGCGTCGCACCCTGCCGCCCCGTCCCACCTACCACTTTCGTCCGGTGAGCGCCCAGACGCTGCGCCTGCCGACCGACAGTCCCTACGGCTCGGTGTACGTCGTCTATCGCATGCCGGGCATCCGCAGCAAGGAGTATGCCGCGTCCCTGGTGCTCTCCACCGCGCTCGCCTCCAAGCGCGCCGCGCTGTTCGGTATGGGCATGGACGGTACCGCGCTGTATGGGACGTTCTTCGACCAGGGTCTGCCGCGAGCTGGCTTCGGCGCGGCCGTCGGCATCTTTCCCCGGGGCGGGAAGTCGGCCCCGGTGCTGGCGCGGGTCGAGTCGATCCTGGCCCGTGCCGCGAAAGCCGGGGTGAACCCGGCGCTGGTGCAGGCCGCCAAGCGCAAGGCCATCGCCGATCTGGAGTTCGCCAAGAATTCCGTCAACGGACTGGCGAGCGCCTGGTCCGAAGCGCTCGCGGTCGACGGGCTGTCCTCGCCCGAGGCGATCAGAGCCTCGCTCGAGGCGGTCACGCCCGCCGAGGTCAACGCGCTGGCGCGACGCATCTTCAATCCCGCGCACGCGTTCACGGCCGTCCTCACTCCGCAAAGCTCGGGCAAACCGGTGACCGGCAAGGGCTTCGGCGGACCGGAGAGCTTCGCCGCCAATCCCAGCAAGCCGGTGAAGCTGCCGGTGTGGGCGGCGCGGGCGTTCGCGCACCTGCCCGTGCCACGCACGCAGCTGCATCCCTGGAGCGACACGCTGCCGAACGGACTGAAGCTCGTGGTGCAGCCGGAATCGGTGAGCAACACCGTGCAGGTCGTGGGTCTGGTGCGCACCAATTCCGATCTGCAGTCCCCGCGCGGGCAGCAGGGCGTGAGCGATGTGCTCGACGCGATGTTCCAGTTCGGCTCGGCGCGTCTGAACCGGCTGCAGTTCCAGGCGGCGCTCGATGCCATTACCGCGCACGAGAGCGGGGGGCCGGGGTTCTCGCTCGATGTGCCCGCGAAATACTTCGCGCGCGGCATGGCGCTGCTCGCCGACAACGAGCTGCACCCGGCGCTCAGCCCGCAGGCGTTCCTCTACATGCAGCGCGAGCAGGCCGGTGAATGGCACGGGGAGATCCACTCGCCCGGATTCCTCAACGATATCGGTCTGCAGCGTCTGCTGGTGCCGGCGAGCGATCCGTCGCTGCGCTACCCGACGCCGCGCAGCGTGCTCTCACTCACGCTCGCGAAGGTGAAGGCGTACTACGAGCGCGTCTACCGGCCGGATATGACCACGATCGTCGTGGTCGGCAAGGTCACCCCGGCCGAGGCGCTCTGGGTGGTGGGCAAGACCTTCGGCGGCTGGCTCGCCCACGGGCCGAAGCCTGCGATCCACTACCCGCCGGTGCCGCTGAATGCGCCCGGTCGCCTGCAGACCCCCGACCGCAGCGCGGTGCAGGACAGCGTGCAGCTCGCCGAGATGGTCCCGGTGACGCGCCAGAGTCCTGAGCGCTACGCGCTCAGGCTCGGCAACCAGATCCTCGGCGGCGGCTTCTACGCCTCGTGGCTCTACCACGACCTGCGCGAGCAGTCGGGCCTGGTGTACTACGTCAGCACGGGCTTCTCGCTCGATCGGCACCGGGGGCAGTACACGGTGAGCTATGGCTGCGATCCCGATCACGTGTTCGCCGCACGCACGCTGATCCTGAAGGACCTCAAGCGCATGCAGCACGGCGTGATTGCGCGCACCGACCTCGATCGGGCCAAGGGGATACTGCTGCGCGGCCTGCCGCTCAGCGAGTCGAGCTTCGATGCGATCGGCGAGCAGCTGCTCGGCTATGCCTCGCGCGGCGAGCCGCTCGATGAGAGCGTGATTGCGGCGCGGCGCTACCGCGCGCTCACCGCCGCGCAGGTGCAGCAGGCGTTCCGCCGGGCGATCCGGCTGAACGACTTCGTGATGGCGGTGAAGGGCCCGGCGCCGACCCGCTAGCGCGCCGTTCGCCAGGCACCGGGGCGCATGGCGCATGCGCCCCGGTGCCGCAGGGCGGCCTCAGGCGCCCTGTTCGGCGGCCTGCTCCACCCAGAGTTCGATCTGCGGGCAGGCCGCGACGGCCTGTACCGCCACGACCTGCGCGTCGCGCCGCTCGAGCCCGGCGATGGCGTGCTCCTTGCCGGTGCCGGCCACGACGAACAGCGGCTGCGCGATGCCCGCGATGAACTGCGGCGTCACGCTGATGCCCGAGAGGCCGTCGGGGCGGCTCACCGCCAGGGCCAGCCGGCCGCGCGCTCGCTCGAGGTCGGAGCTGCGAAACAGCGACGCGGTGTGGCCATCGGCACCGAGACCGAGCATGCCGAGCGTCACGCTCACACCCTGATCCATCAACGCGCGCAGGCGCTGCTCGTAGTCGAGCGCGGCCTGCTCGAGGGGCAGCTCGGTGCGCACGCGCAGCACCTGCTCGGCCGGGAGGGCGAGCGCATCGATCAGCGCTCGGGAGGCGTGATAGTTGCTCTGCTCGGAGTCCGCCGGCACGTACCGGTCATCGGAGAACAGCAGGTGCAGCTTGCCGCGCAGCGCCTCGCCGCGGTGCGCCAGGCGCGCGCCGAGCAGCCGGTACGCCGGCAGCGGCGTGTGTCCCCCGGAGAGCATGATGGCCGCGCCGCCCGCCGCCGCGGCGGCCGTGATGACGCTCTGAAGCCGTGCGGCGAGCGCCGCATCGAGCTCGGAGCGGGTCGGGAATCTGCGGATCTGAACGTTCTGCATGGGTCATCCTGTGCGCTTGGGGGGTGCGGCGATGGTACCGCAAGCCGCGCCGCGCTCAGGTGGGCCCCTGCTTGACCGCCAGTGTCAGGTTCAGCGTCTGCTGCCCGCGCAGCACCTGGATCTTCAGCGTCGAGCCGGGCTTGCGCCGCGCAATTTCCACGCGCGCCTGCTCGGCCGAGCGCACCGCCCGACCGCCGAGTTTCAGCAGCAGGTCCCCCGGCTTCAGGCCGACCTTCTGCGCGGGGCTGCCCTCGTAGACGTACGCGATCACCACGCCGCCGCGTGGCAGTCCGACTTGATGGGCCTGGGTGTTGGAGATGTCCTCCGGCACGATGCCGATCCAGCCGCGGATCACCTTGCCGTACTTGATGATGTCGTGCAGCACGCCGCGCACCATGTCGACCGGGATCGCGAAGCCGATCCCCTCGACGCCGAGGCTCTTCGCCACGATGGCCGTGTTGATGCCGATCAGCTGGCCATTGGAGTTGACCAGCGCACCGCCGGAGTTGCCGAAATTGATCGGCGCATCCGTCTGGATGAAGTCATCGAATGCCGAGATGCCCAGATCCTCCCGCCCCGTGGCGCTGACGATCCCGTGGGTGACCGTCTGGGACAGTCCGAGGGGATTGCCGATCGCGAGCACGATATCCCCGACGCGCACCTGGCTCGATTGTCCGAAGGCGATGACCGGCAGGTGCGGCAGGCTGATCTGCAGCACCGCGAGGTCGGTGTCCGGGTCCACCCCGACGATGTGCGGCACGGCGACGCGGCCGTCGGCGAGCTGCACGCGGATCGAGGCTGCATTGGCAATGACGTGGTAGTTCGTGACGA
>JAKAZL010000038.1 GCA_021815925.1 Pseudomonadota bacterium
AAAGCGCGACGCTGCAGGAGCACATCGCGACGCTCTGGCCGCTGCTGACGCGTCCGGCCACCGTTCCGCCGATGTACTCCTCGCTGCTGTACGTGCCCAAGCCGTACATCATTCCCGGCGGGCGCTTCAGGGAGTTCTATTACTGGGACTCCTACTTCACGATGCTCGGGCTCATTCCCGACGGGCAGCTGACGAGCGCGCGGAACATGGTGGATGATTTCTCCTACCTGATTCGCACCTACGGCCACATCCCAAACGGCACGCGCACCTACTATCTGTCGCGCTCCCAGCCGCCGGTCTACTACCTGATGCTCGGGCTGCTCGATCCGCACGATCCGGCGCACGAATGGGCAAAGCACCTCGCCCTGCTGCGCCGCGAGTATGCGTACTGGATGCGCGGTGCGGCGGGTCTGCGCCCGGGACAGGCACGGCGCAACGTCGTGGCAATGCCCGACGGAGCGGTGCTCAATCGCTACTGGTCGTCGGCCGATACACCACGCGACGAGTCGTACCGCGCCGATGTGTTGCTCGCGCGCGCCTCCGGCCGGCCACCCGCTCGCCTGTACCGCGATCTGCGCGCAGCGGCTGAGAGCGGCTGGGACTTCAGCTCGCGCTGGCTCGCCGATCGGCGCCACCTCGCCACCATCGACACCACCGACATCGTACCGATCGATCTGAACAGTCTGCTGTACGGCATGGAGCGGGCGATCGCGGGCGGCTGCGCGGAGCGGGGCGATCTCACCTGCACCCGTCGCTTCGCAGCCCTGGCGCAGCGGCGCAAGCGCGCCATCGACACCTACCTGTGGGACGGGCGGCTGGGCTACTACGAGGATTACGACTGGCGCACCGGCCAGCGCACGCACGAACTCAGTGCCGCAACGCTCTATCCACTGTTCGTCGGAATGTCCAACGCCCACCAGGCGCAGGCCGTCGCCGCCGTCACGCGGACGCGGCTGCTGCAGCTCGGCGGCATCGTGACCACGACTCTGGTCACCGGCCAGCAGTGGGATGCGCCGAACGGCTGGGCTCCACTGCAATGGATCGCCGTCGAGGGCCTGCGCCGCTACCACCATCCGGGACTTGCCTACCGCATCGCCCGACGTTGGGTGAACACGGTGCGACGCGTGTACCAGCACACCGGCAAGCTGGTTGAGAAGTACAACGTCGAGCGTGATATGCCCGGCGGCGGCGGTGAGTACCCGCTGCAGGACGGATTCGGCTGGACGAACGGCGTGACCCAGGCGCTGCTCACGCTCTACCCTCGCCTGCAGCACCCCTCGAGCGGCGGCACGCACTAACCCCCCCGCGCGCCTCCGCTGGGCTCTCGGACAGGGACGTCCGCAGAGTCCATCTCGGCACGGACCGTCGGCCGCACCAGGCCCACCGGAATTGATCTTCTGTTTCGCTCGCTCTGGCGATTATTGACTAGCCTGCCCAGGCAAGCATCGCTAAGATCGTTGGTCTCCTGCGCGTTTTATTGCGCCGGATCTACAGCCACGAACGTGGCTGGCACCTAGGAGCTCCACTCTTGCCCCCCGAGACGCGTCTGTCAAGAAGTGCAAAGAAATGCCGCGGACCCGGCCCGGCCAACTGGCGCGCGCTCGTGCTCGTCGCCCCGGCGGCACTGCTGCTCGGCGGATGCGGCGCCTCCAACCGCGACAAGGCGGCCGCTGCAGCGCCGGTCGTGACGGTCATCAGCGTTGAGCCTCAAGCGGTTACCCTGACGGCGCAGTTCGTGGGCCGGCTCTCGGCGTATCGGGAAGCCAACGTGCTGGCGCGCGTCGCCGGTGTCCTGCTCAAACGCCGTTATGTCGAGGGCGCCGAGGTGAAGGCCGGCCAGCCCCTGTTTGAAATCGACCCGGCGCCCTACCGTGCGGCGCTCGACGCGGCGCTGGCTGCGCTCGCTCAGGCCAAGGCCAACGCCGCCAACGCCGCCGTCACCGCACGCCGCGACCAGGCGCTGATCGGTGCCCACCTGGTGTCCCAGTCACAGTTCGATACCGACCAGGCGGCGGCGCGCTCCACCGCGGCGCTGGTCCAGCAGGCGCAGGCCAATGTCGAATCCGCGCGCATCAACCTCGGTTACACCGACGTCACCTCCCCCATCGCCGGCATCGCGGGCGAACAGCAGGTGACCGAGGGGGCCTTGGTTGGACAGGGCACCGCGACACTGCTCGCAACCGTCGATCAGATCAATCCGATTTACGTCAATTTCAACGAGCCGGCCGCGCAGCAGGAACAGCTCACGGCCGCGATGCAGGCCGGCCGCATCCAACTCGCGGGCGGGCGGGCGCGCGTGCAGCTCACGCTGCCAGACGGCACGCCCTACGGTGAGCCGGGCAGCCTCGATTTCCGCGCCGCAAGCGTCGATCCGACCACGGGCACCATCGCGCTGCGCGGCGTCATACCCAATGCCGACGGCCACCTGTTGCCCGGAATGTTCGTCACGGTCCGCCTCACTCTCGGCACCGCACCGCACGCTTTCCTCATTCCCCAGGCGGCCGTGCAGCGCGACGCCTCCGGCGGTGCGTACGTGCTCACGGTCAACAGCAGCAACACCGTGGTCGAGAAGCCGATCGAGACCGAGGGCACCTCGGGCAATAACTGGATCGCCTGGCGCGGCCTCTCCGGCGGCGATCGCCTCATCGTCTCAGGTATTCAAAGCGCCCGGCCGGGCGCCAAAGTCGCTCCGCGGACTGCCCAAAGCACCGTCGGCGCAAGCCGTTAGGAGCCGCGAGTGCCCCAGTTCTTCATCGACAGGCCGGTTTTTGCCTGGGTCATCGCCATCCTCATCTGTCTCGGCGGGGCCATCGCACTCAGCCGGCTGCCGATCGACTCCTACCCAGACGTCGCGCCACCGCAGGTCAACATCAGCGCGAGTTATCCGGGCGCGAACGCCAAGACGGTTCAATCGACGGTCACCCAGGTCATCGAGCAGCAGCTCACCGGCATCGACAACCTGCTGTACTTCACCTCGCAGTCGAGCTACGGCCAGTCGCAGATCACCCTGACCTTCGCCACCGGCACCAATCCGGACATTGCCGAGGTACAGACCCAGAATCGCGTGGCGCTGGCCGAACCGCAGCTGCCGGCCGAGGTAAACCAGCAGGGCATCCGGATCAACAAATCGAGCGCCGGATTCCTTGCGGTGTTCGCCCTGCGCTCGGGACCTGGTGGCCCGGACCGCGCCGCGCTCGATCACTGGGTCGCTGCGCACGTCCTCGACCAGATCGCACGCATACCGGGCGTCGGCTCGGCCAACCTGTTCGGCTCCGACTATGCCATGCGCATCTGGCTCAATCCGGCGCGTCTGCACGCCTATGACCTATCGGCATCGACCGTGCTGCAGGCCGTGCAGGGACAGAACATCCAGATCGCCGCCGGCTCGATCGGGGCGGCCCCCGCGGTGCCAGGTCAGCAGACCACCGCGACGGTCACGACGCAGGGATGGTTCAACTCGCCGGCACAGTTCGGCAACATCCTGCTGCGCACCAATCCCAACGGCACGTCGGTGTTCCTACGGAACGTTGCCACCACGCAGCTCGGCCTGCAGAACTACTCCTTCGCCGGCAAGGTGAACCGCACGCCGGTCGCGGCGTTCGGCGTTCAGCTGCTGCCCGGTGCAAATGCACTGACGGTGATGCGGCTCGTCACCGCCAAGATGCGTCAGCTGCAGCATTCCTTCCCGCCTAGCGTCACCTGGTTCGCACCGGTCGACTCGACGATCTTCATCAAGGCCGCCATCAAGGACGTAGCCATCACGCTGCTCGAGGCGTTCGCGCTCGTGTTCGTGGTGATGCTGGTGTTCCTGCAGAGCTTCCGCGCCTCGCTGGTGCCGATGCTGGTGGTTCCCACCGCGCTGCTCGGGGCCATGATCGGCGTTTACGCACTCGGCTACTCGATCAATCAGCTGACGCTGTTCGCGCTCGTGCTCGCCATCGGCATCGTGGTCGATGATGCGATCGTCGTGGTCGAGGCCGTCGACCGCATCATGCGCGAGGAGCATCTGCCGCCGAAAGAGGCGACGCGCAAGGCCATGGGACAGATCACCGGCGCCATCGTCGCGATCACGCTGGTGCTGGCGGCGGTGTTCATACCCAGCGCGCTGCAGACCGGCAGCACAGGCGTCATTTACCGCCAGTTCGCCCTCACCATCGCCCTGTCCATCGCCTTCTCCGCCATGCTGGCGCTGTCGTTCTCGCCGGCGCTGTGCGCCTCGCTGCTGCGTCCCGAGCACCTGAAGGCAAACCTGGTGTTCCGCGGCTTCAACCGCGCGTTCGAGGGCACTCGGTCGGCGTACGTGCGTCGCGTCTTCCAATCGGTCGCACACCTGCCGCGCTGGATGACCGGCTTTGCGGTGATGCTCGTGCTCGGGCTGTTCCTGTTCATCAAGCTGCCCGGCAGCTTCGTGCCCGATGAGGACCAGGGCGACATCATGGCGAGCGTGGAGCTGCCGGCCGGCGCGACGCTGCAGCGTACCCAGGCGGTGCTGCAGCGCTTCTACCAGATCATGATCAAGAACCCGGCGGTGCACGACGTGTTCCAGCTCGCCGGCAGCGGCTTTGCGGGCGACTCTGAAAACACCGGCCGTGCCTACACGCACCTGGTGCCGTGGAGCGAGCGCACGATGAGCGCCAATCAGGTCATCCGCTGGGCGAACTCGCAGGCCAAAGCGCACATCCACAACGCGAAGATCTTCGTCGTCAACAAGCCGACCATTCAGGGTCTCGGCCAGTTCGGCGGGTTCGACTTCTACCTGGAGGACCGGGCCGGCCTCGGGCGCACGGCGCTCGATCAGGCGGCCGATACCCTGATCGCCAAGGCCAATGCCGACCCACGGCTGTATAACGTCCGCATCAACGGGCTGGGTCCGCAGCCGGAGCTGCATCTGCACGTCGACCGGGTGCAGGCCGGCTCGATGGGTGTGTCGGTCGCGCAGGCCTATCAGGCGATCCAGCTGATGCTGGCGCCGGTGTTCGCGAACGATTTCATCTACGACGGCCGCGTCGAGCAGGTCCTGGTGCAGGCGGCGGCACCTTACCGCATGGGCACGCGTGACCTGCAGCAGTTCTATCTCGACAGCGCATCGGGCTCCATGGTGCCGCTGTCGCAGTTCGTGCAGACCCGCTGGACGGTGGCCGCGCCCGCGCTGACGCGCTACGACGGATATCCCGCAGTCGAGATCATCGGCGCGGCGGGCCAGGGCTACAGCTCCGGACAGGCGATGAGCGAGATGCAGCGGCTGGTCAGCCGCTATCTGCCGCCCGGATTCGGCTACGACTGGGCCGGACAGTCGCTGCAGGAGGTGTTCTCCAGCGCCCAGGCGCCCATGCTGTTCGCACTCTCGATCCTGGTGGTTTATCTGGCCCTCGCCGCGTTGTACGAGAGCTGGAGCATTCCGGCCTCGGTCCTGCTCGCCGTCCCGATCGGGCTCGTCGGCAGCGCCGCGGCGGCGACTCTGCACGGACTGCCCAACGATGTGTTTTTCAAGATCGGCCTGATCACCATCATCGGACTGACGGCCAAGAATGCCATTCTCATCGTGGAATTCGCGGTCGAGCTGCAGCGCCAGGGGCGCAACCTGCATCACGCCGTGCTCGAGGCCGCGCGCCTGCGCTTCCGCCCGATCATCATGACCTCGTTCGCCTTTATCCTCGGGGTCTTCCCGATGGTGGTCTCCTCAGGAGCCGGCGCCAACGCCCGGCACGACATCGGCACGTGCGTCGTCGGCGGCATGTTGGCCGCCGCGGTCATTGGTGTGTTGATCATCCCGCTGTGTTACGTCGCGGTGCGGCGCCTGCTCGGCGACAAGCTCGATGCGCCGGAGCAGATCGCCGCTACGCCATCGAGCGGCGAGCCGTGAACGCACGCCACACGAAGTAGACCGGAACCCCCGCAACGATCACCAGCAGCGTGACGACCGTGTCGCTCGGGTCTGTCACCAGAGCATTCGCCAGCATGCCGAGCGAGGCGAGCAGAAACACCGCCGGCACCAGCGGATAGCCCCAGGTGCGATACGGGCGCGGCAGGTCCGGCTGGGTACGCCGCAGCACGTATACGCCGGCCACGGTGAGCACGTAGAAGGGCCACAAGCCGAGCACGAAGCGGTCGGCGAGCTGCGCGAAGTCATTCTGCATCACGTAGACGCAGCCGAGCACCGTGGCGACCCAGATCGCCACGGACGGACTGCGAAACCGCGGCGACACGCGTCCGACGCTGCGGAACATCAGTCCCCGGTCGCCCATCGCAAAAATGACCCGTGAGCCAGTCATGAGCGAGGCATGCAGGCCGCTGAAGGTCGAGAGCAGCACGACGGCTGCGATCACCGCCGCGCCCGCGCTGCCGATAAGCGGGATGTGCTGCGCCACGGTGGTCGCGACCAGCGGTGCGGCGGCGATCTGCTCGGCCGGCAGCGCGTACCAGAAGCCAAGGTTGACCACCAGATAGACCAGCATGACGCAGCAGGTCCCGATGATGAGCGCGAGCGGCAGCGTGCGCTGGGGTTGGGCCACTTCTCCGCCCATGAACGACAGGTCGGCCCAGCCGTCGTAGGTCCACATCACCGGCACCAGCGCCGAGGCGATCAACGACAGCTGCGCGCCGCCCTGCCAGAGGACGCGGTGCGGCGCCGCACCGCCGCCGGAAACGGCGGTGAACGCCAGCAGACCGAGCACCAGCAGCGCAGCGTACTTGGCGACGGTGGCCGGGGTCAGCACGGCGACCGCCCGATTGACGCCCACGTAGTTGATCGTGCCGACCACCAGGATGGTCGCAGCGGCAACCAAGTGCACCTGCTCGGCGCTCAGCGGAATGAAATACCCCAAGTACTCGGCGAAGATCGTCGAGGTCGCCCCGAGGGCCGAGGCGCGGATGACGGCAAGCTCCGTCCAACCGAACAGGAAGGCGGGCAGCGGGCCATACCCCTCGAGCAGGTAGGCGAAGATGCCGCCGGAGCGCGGCATGGCTGCCGCGAGCTCTGCCACCGACAGCGCCCCGGCGAGCGCCACGATGCCACCGAGCGCCCAGCAGAGCATGGCCGGGCCGGGGGACTGCAGGGTCGCCGCGACGGTCGCCGGTACACGGAAAATGCCGCTGCCCACGGTGACCCCGACGAGCACGGCGACGGCGCTCCACAGACCGACGGTGCGCGGCATGCGCTCGCCCCAGGGATCGGCGGCCAGGGTCTGTTCTTCGCCGACGGATGCCCTCACGTCGATCCTCCGGTAAATTGCCGCAGGATAGCAAACGCCGCGCCAGGCGGCCGTCTCAGTAGCGACGCGCGAGCGCCTCGATATCGGACCGCTCGGCGCCGATCGCCTGGTACAAAGGTACGTGGCGCCAGCGCGGACCGCCGTTGACGATGGCGGCGAAGGCGATCCAGCCGCCGTCGCGCTTGCGCAGGTACCCGGCGATGCCGCAGACCGAACGCGGCTCATTGAGTGTCCCGGTCTTCAGCGCGACCCGATCGAGCCACGCCGCATCGCCCTGGCGCAGGAAGAGGAAAGGCGCGTCATGCGGCGCGACCAGGCCGGCATAGAACGCCGGGAAGCGGCGGGTGTCGTGGTACTGGTGCATCAGCAGCCGCACCAGATCGTTCGCCGAGAGCCGGTTACCGGTCGTCAGGCCGCTGCCGCTGAACAACGGCGGGGGGCCAAGCGCAGGCGGATCGCCCACCTCGGTGCGCGCAACGAAATCCGCCAGCAGCTGGCTCGCCGAGGCCAGCGTCTCATGCGACTGGGTCAGCGCACCCATGTCGAGCGTCAGCACGTCGGCAATGTAGTTGTTGGAATACTGCAGCATCCGCCAGAGCTGCTCGCGAACCATCAGTCCATCGACCCGTGCGAGCATGTTGGCGTTGGCCGGCAGCGGCGCGAAATGCACCACGACCGGGCCATCAACCCGTACCCCGATTTCGCGCAGCGCCTCTTTCAGCAGCAGGCCCGCGCCGCGCGCCGGATCGGACATGGCGCGGTAGACGCGCTGGCCGTCCCCGACAGGCACGTCACCACCGACCGCGAGCGTGTCCTCGCCGTTCACCGTGCGCCGCTCGACCCAGAAGGTCTGCCGCGCGCCGCGCCGCACGGTGCGGATGTGCCCGGTCACCGCGATCGGCAGGTGCGTCACGCCGCAGCCACCGACGCGTGCGTTTGCCCAGGGCGTCGTCGGCACGATTCGCACGCACCACGTGCCGAAGTCCACACCGATCGCCGACAGCGGCGCATTGTAGGCATTGTCGCTGCGCAGCAGCGCTGCGCAGCGATCCTGGTTGCCGCAGGCGATCGTGCCGAACGGCAGCGGGTCGACGACGAGCGCTCCGGTGACCTCGCGCAGTCCGGCGCCGCGCGCCTCGGCCGCCAGCTCCCACAGCGCCCGGTCATCGAGCGATGGATCGCCCGCACCGGCGAGCACGAGCTCACCCCGGAGCACACCGCCGCGCACCGGCTGGACCGAAAGCAGGCGCGTTTGGAACTGCTCGTTGGGCGGCCATTCCTGCAGCGCCGCGGCGGCCGTGGCCAGCTTGGTCAGCGAGGCCGGCGTCAGGCGCCGGTCGGGATCGAGCTGCTGGATCACCCGGCCGCTGTCCAGGTCCACCGCCAGGGCCGACACCAGCGCGCCCCGGTGCTGCAGGCGTGCCACGGCAGTCCACTCGGCCTGAGCCGGCAGCGTGGCCAGCAGCGCAAGCGCTGCGAAGAGAAAGGAGGAGAGCCTCAGGCGCATGGCTGCCGATTATGGTAATTGAAAGTCATGACGGGAAGGGGCATCGCTGCCGGCGGCGGTGCACTGCCCTCCGGCCGACGCGGGGGCGTCCCGGCGGAGCCCCGGGGGAAGGCGATCGGAGCAGGACAATTGGCGCGCCCGGAGAGATTCGAACTCCCGACCTCATGGTTCGTAGCCATGCGCTCTATCCAACTGAGCTACGGGCGCGCCGCCTGCCGCCACTGCGGCCGAGGTCGCTTGCGCGAGGCCGCCCAACGGCGGGGGCGCGCATCCTAGCACGGCTGCCGCCGCACGCAAAATCAATACAGCAGGGCGATGGCCACACCCACGATGGCCACGGCCAGCAGCGCCATTGCAGGCTTGCGACAGACCTTCCAGCCCCCGAATGTCACCGCGTAAACGGCCTTGAGCACGTTGTTCGAGGACGCCGCGATCAGAATGGCTGCAGCGAGGCTGCCGAGCGACATGCCGGCCACGCTGCCCTGGGCCAGATTGAGCACGAAGGGGTCGATGTCGGTCACGCCGGAGATCGCGGCCAGGCCGTAGACCCCGGGACGCCCAAAGCTGGCGCGGACCCAGGTGGATGCGAGCGCCACGGCGACGAACAGCCCGGCGAAGGTGGTGGCCGCGAGCAGCTGCAGGGGATTGGCTACGGGAAGCTTGGCCGCCCCCTGCCCCGCGCTCGGCGCTCGGCGCCACCACAGAACGGCCGCGATCGCTGCAGTCAGTGCGAACAGCCCCAGGCTCGGCGGCAGCAGCATCAAGGCCAACGGGCGGTTGAACAACGCCACAACTGCATCGATCCGCAGATACATGATGGCGGTGGCGACGATCATGCCCACCGTCAGTTCCGGTCGCTCGGCGCCGGCCTCGCGCTGCGCACGCGCCAGCACCACCGTGGTGGCCGTCGACGAGTAGGCTCCCCCGAGAATCGACGGCGTCAGCGCCCCGCTCGAAGGCACGTAGCGCTGCAGAAGGTAGCTCAGGTAGGAAAGACTCGAGACGGCCACCAGTGCCAGCCACACCTGCAGGGGCGTGATCGGCGTCCAGGAGACCACGGGATGGTCGGGGACCAGCGGCAGGATGATCCCGACCAGAATCAGGAACTTGCCGAGCGTGTACACCTCGTCGCCGGAGACGCGCTGCGCCAGCTGGTGCAGCGCGGCGCGGCTCTCGACCAAGAGGACCACGGCCACCGCGGCGGCCACCAGCACCCACGAGGGCTGCGTGACCGCGACCGGACCGAATGCATAGGTCAGCAGGCTCACAGCCGGTACGATCAGGGTCGGCGGTGTGCCCTCACGCTCGTAGTATCCGCGCGCATGCGCGTAAAGCCAGATCGCCACGGCCCCGAGGCCAGCCAGGAAGGGTGCCAGCGACGGGGCACCGATTAGGTAGAGCAGCTCCCCGAGCAGCGTCAGCAGCGGGAACGTGCGAATGCCGCCCGGCGGTGCGCTGCGATCGCGCTTGTAGACCCCTTCGAACGCCAGGCCGACGAACACGGCCATCGCCAGTGCAAGTCCGAGGTGGGTCACCAGCGCGAGCGGCAGCAATCCATGGACCGCCGGGATGCTCGCGACGCTCACGACACGTGCTCCGGCGCGACGGCCGCCTTCAGCTCGATGCCGTTGCCCTCCGGATCCTGAAGGTACAGCGACGGCCCCTCCCCTTCGGCGCCGTAGCGCAGGGCCAGCTCCCCCGCCGTCACGCCGTGCGTGCCTAGGTGCGCCCGGATCCTCGCCGCGTCGAACGGCCGGATGAGCAGGCACAGGTGATCCAGATTAGGGTCAGCGGCGCCCGACGCCGCCTCACCCGGCCGCGCACGGCGCGGCACGATGTCGATCAGGCAGCGGCCCGCGCGCAGCTGGACAAGGCCGATGTCGGGCTGTTCACGCTCGACGGGACAGCCAAGCACATCGCGATAGAAGTTGATCAGCCGGCGAGGATCATGCGCCCGCAACACCACATGGTCGATCCCGGCGATGGTGAACGGGACGGACTCGGGCTGCTGATCGCTGTGCGCCGCCATGGACGCATTGTAGGCCAAGACGCGCCCGACCGAGGCCTCAGCCCGTCGCGAGCAGCGGCTCGAGCGCGAGGGACCGCTCGCACTCGTCGGCGAGCCGCTCCAGCGACTGCTCACGCCGCTGCCCGGGATCGAATACCGCCGGCGCGGTGAGCCCCGCCCAGCGCAGCAGCGCGGCGCATGCGGCCGGCTCCTCGAACAAGCCGTGGACATACGTTCCGAGCACCTGCCCGTCGTCGGACATCGCTCCGTCCGCACGATCGTCCTCGAGCACGAGGAGTGGACGCTCGAGAGCGGCCCCGACGCTACATCCCATGTGAATCTCGTAGCCGCGCACCGGCTCCCCGCCGGACGCGAGTCGTCCCCGGACGTTGCGCAGCTGCTTGTGCGGCGCCAGCTCCGTGCGCAGGTCGAGCCAGCCGAGTCCGGCGCTGCTGCCGGCCGGCCCTTCGAGGCCGAGCGGATCGTCAATCCTCTGCCCGAGCATCTGCAATCCCCCGCAGATGCCGATCACTCTGCCGCCGTAGCGCAAGTGCCGCTCCAGGTAGGCGCCCCAGCCACGCTCGCGCAGCGCGGCGAGATCGGCGCGCACGGCCTTGGAGCCGGGCAGGATGAGCAGATCGGCGCCGCTGACGTCCTGCGCATCCGCCGCGTAGCGGAAATCGACCTGTGGATGGTGGCGCAGCGGATCGAAATCCGTGTGGTTGGAGATTCTCGGCGTCACCGGTACGACGACGCGCAGCCGCTCGGCCGCACCCGTCCGCTCGATCGGCTCGCGGCTGATGCCGTCCTCGGCGTCAAGATGCAGCTCCCTCAGGTACGGCAGCACTCCGAACACCGGCTTGCCGGTCCGCCCCTCGAGCCAGCGCAGCCCCGACTCGAGCAACGCCAGATCACCGCGGAAGCGGTTGATCACGAAGCCGGTGACCCGCGCGCGCTCGGAATCGCTCAGCAGCTCGAGGGTCCCGACCAGCTGTGCGAACACCCCGCCGCGGTCGATGTCCGCGATCAGCGCCACGGGGCAATCGACCGCCTCGGCGAATCCCATGTTGGCGATGTCGTCGGCGCGCAGATTGATTTCCGCGGGCGAGCCGGCCCCCTCGACCAGGACGAACTCATAGGCAGCGGCCAGGCGGTGAAACGACTCGAGCGCGGCGTCGCGCGCGATCCGTTTGTAGCCCTGATAGTCGCTCGCCGAGAGCGCACCCACCGCGCGGCCCTGGATGATCACCTGGGCGTCCCGGTCGCTCTGCGGCTTCAGCAGGACCGGGTTCATGTCGCTGGTCGGCTCGATGCCGGCGGCCTGGGCCTGCAGCGCCTGCGCGCGACCCAGCTCGCCGCCGTCGATGCCGACCGCGCTGTTGAGTGACATGTTCTGCGGCTTGAACGGCGCGACCCGCACACCACGGCGCTTGAGCACCCGGCACAGGCCGGCGACCAGCGTGCTCTTGCCGGCGTCCGACCCAGTGCCCTGGATCATGAGCACGCGCGCGCTCAACGCTCAGTCCGTGCGTCGGGTCCGCCCATCTCGCGCGCGCACTGCGCGATGATCCGGTGCAGGCGTGCGAGCCCATCCGTGAGGGCCGCAGGTCCCGGCTGGAGGATCTCGCTCGATGGAACCGAAAACAGCCGTCCATGGCGCACCGCCGGGATCGAGGCCCACCCGGGCCGCTCGCGCACGCTCTGCGGATTGAATTTCTTCCCGCACCACGAGGCGATGAGTACGTCGGGGGCGCGTCGCACCACCTCGAGCGGATCGGCGATGATGCGCGCCTTGGCATGGGGCTGGACGGACAGCTCCCCGAAGCACTCCTCGCCACCGGCGATCGTGACGAGTTCCCCGACCCAGCGGATGCCCGAAATCAGCGGCCCATCCCACTCCTCGAAATACACGCGCGGCCGGCACGGTAGCCGCGCTGCCTCGCGCCGCACGCCCTCGAGCGAACGGCGCATCCGACCGACCAGCGTCTGCGCACGCCGCTGCGCGCCGACCATTCGAGCGAGCACGCCCATGAACTCGAAAATTTCCGCGATGCTGCGCTGGTTGAAGATGTGCACCGCGAGCCCGGCGCGGACCAAGTCTGCGGCAATGTCCGCCTGCAGGTCGGAGAAGCCGAGCACCAAGTCGGGCTGCAGCGCCACGATGCGCTCGATCTTGGCGCTCGTGAAGGCCGAGACCCGGGGCTTCTCGCGGCGCGCCTGCGCCGGACGCACCGTGAATCCGGAAATGCCGACAATGCGCTCCTGCTCCCCGAGCAGGTAGAGCCACTCGGTGGTCTCCTCCGTCAGACACACGATGCGTCGCGGGCCGATCATGCGCCTGCTCATGGGCGGAACAACGCCGCGGCTGCCCTGGGATTCGACGGCCAGTAGAAGTGGATGTAGCTGGCCGTGACCGCGTCCTGACGAAACACCGCCTCGCCCGGGCCACCGTGCTGCGTGCGTGCGAGCCACGTCGGAGTCAGCCCGGTGCGCAGGCGCGAATGGTGGAAGCTGTGTCCGCGCAGCTCCCCCTCGGGGAATACGACGCTCTGCAGCGCCAGCGCCTGCAGCCGCGGCTGCATGTCCGTCCGCCCCGCCAGCACGCCGGCCATCGGGTGCGAGCGGCCCTCGATGTCGGTGAGCTGCTCGAACAGCAGCATCATCCCGCCGCACTCCGCCACGAGCGGTGCGCCGCGCGCAACGTGCCGGCGCAGACTATCGAGCAGCGAGCGATTGGCGGCGAGACGCCCCGCATGCAGCTCCGGATAGCCGCCCGGCAGATACAGCGCATCGGCCGGCGGCACCGCTGCGTCGCACAGAGGCGAGAAGAACTCCAGCGTCGCCCCCATGGCCCGCAGCAGATCAAGGTTGGCCGCGTAAACGAACGCGAACGCCGCGTCCTGCGCGACCGCGATGCGCACGCCGGCGAGCAGCGGGGGCGGATGCTCGGCGGCGGTCGCGGGGAAGCTCACCGGGGCAATCGCCTCCAGCGGCAGGCACGCCCCAATTGCCTCGGCAGCGCGGTCGAGCCGCGCGTCCAGATCGGCGATCTCAGCGGCCTGGACCAGGCCCAGGTGCCGCTCCGGGAGGGCCAGCGCCGCATCGCGCGTCAGTGCGCCCAGGAAGCGCAGGTCCGCCACCGGACCGGTGAGACTCGCCGCGAGCATGGCCGCGTGGCCGGTTCCCCCGACACGGTTGGCCAGCACGCCGAACACCGTCAGTTCCGGTCGATAGGCACGCAGGCCCAGGGCGATTGCACCAAACGTGCGAGCCATGGCCGCGGCATCGATGACCAGCAACAACGGCAGATTGAACTCGAGCGCCAGATCGGCGCTCGAGGGATCTCCATCATGCAGCCCCATCACGCCCTCGACCAGCAGCAGGTCAGCCTCCTGCGCCGCCCGGCCCAGCAGCTCGCGGCAATGCTCCCGTCCGCCCATCCACAGATCGAGCTGCTGCACCGGCTGTCCCGCGGCGTGCGCGAGCAGCATCGGGTCGATGAAATCCGGGCCGGTCTTGAACACCCGCACCCGCTTGCCGCATCGCGCGGCGTGACGTGCGATGGCCGCCGTCACCGTCGTCTTGCCCTGCCCCGATGCAGGCGCCGAGATCATCAGCCCGGGCACGCTTGCGCTCATCATTCACCGCCCCCTGCCGGTATCCGCGCACCCGACGCGCAGACACCGAGCGAGGCAGCACCGCTGCCTCGCTCGGCAATCCGGCGTGAGGATCTCCGTCTCAGTGCGTCCGCAGGCCCACGCGCACCGCAGAGAGGCGCACCACAACGGCATGAACCGCCGCGGCCACTGCGACGTAGGCACAGGTGACGAGCAGGAAGCGGCCGTACCAGCTGGTGAAGTTCACCCACCACCCCGACAGGCTCGGCTCGGCGACGCGGCTGCCCAGCCAGTAGAAGCTGCCCTGAGTCAGCAGGAAACAGGCCGTGACGCTCGCGAGCAGACTAGCCGCGAGCCGGAGGAGATCGGTCGCCTGGTGCCGGATGCTGCGACGCAGCCAGACACCGCCGAGCCACAGCACCGAGTAGGCCGGCACGATGAACCAATACGCCAGCGTCACGCAGTAGTTACTGACACCGTAGTACTGGATGGCCACGAAGTCGACCGCGATGGCCTCGAGCAGCAGCAGCGGCAGCAGCCAACGCCGCTCGGCGCCGAAATAAAATCCTGCCGCAAAGAACACTGCCCAGGACGCATCCGGCAGCACCGACGCGCTACCCAGATGACCACAGCGCGTCGCGGCCATCACGAGCGCCAGCGTCGCGAATCCACCCCATTGCAACCACTTTGACCACTGCATCGAAGCACTCCCTCCGGCACCCGTTGCGCCGGCATGACTGGTGAAAAAACGTCGGACACGGACTGCGGCCCGCCGGTCGTCGCCGTGATCCGGCAGACGGCGAGCGTGAGAACAGCGCGAGGTCATGGACTGCTGAAATCCACAAGCGCCACCGGAGGCGGTACGGGACGCCGGCAGAAGGTGCGCGAGAAGCACTGCCGCTGCGGCAGGCGCCCGGATCGGTGACATCGCTCGGGATGCCGCGTCCATCGACTCGCTCATCTGCCCGCTCCTGCACGCGCTCCACGCGCGTAACGGTTGATTAATGAGCGGCAGTGAGGGATTCGAGGCAGAGAGTCGCGACATCCGGGACATCGCGAACGGTCTGGCTTCGCCCATCGCGAGCCGCCCAGTCTGTCTCGGCCGGTCTCCGGGCTCGCGAGTGATGCCTTTCTCGGACCGCACCTTCCCGTGCCGGCGGCACAGTGGTCTATCGCGGTCTCGGCCTCGCTTACCGTTGCGTGGGCAGCGCCGGAATTGCATTCCCCTCGGAGTGCGCACCGGCTTCCCGTTTCACCCCAGGGCAATGAGCCACTGGGACACCTGAGACGCTCTGGAGTCTACGCGGGCACCGAAACCGACGCAACCGTGCCCCGGGGCTCTGCCTTATTGCCGATTGCGACCGCTCCCGGCCACCGCTAGCGTGCGGACCATCCTTCAGGCACGGGAGAAGACCCATGGAGCTCGGACTTCGCTCAAAACTCGCCCTCGTCACCGGCTCGACGGCTGGCATCGGGTTGGCGACCGCCGAGGCGCTGTTGCGCGAGGGCGCGGACGTCATTGTCAACGGCCGCACGAACACACGCGTCGAGCAGGCCCTGGCGCGCCTGCGCTCGGCCGTACCCGGCTGCCGAGTCGAAGGCGTCGCCGCCGATGTCAGCACCGCGGCGGGCTGCCAAAGCCTGATCGAGCGCTTCGCGCAGGTCGACGTGCTGGTCAACAACATGGGCGTGTTCGAGCCCAAGCCGTTCGGGGAGATCTCGGATGCGGACTGGTTGCGCTTTTTCGAGGCCAACGTCCTGAGCGGCGTACGCCTGGCGCGCCACTACGTGACCGGCATGCGCGCGCGCAACTGGGGGCGCATCGTGTTCGTGTCGAGCGAGTCAGGCCTGCAGATTCCGACCGAGATGATTCACTACGGCGTGACCAAGACGGCCCAGATCGCCGTCGCGCGCGGCTTGGCGGAAACACTGGCGGGCACGAACGTCACGGTCAACAGCGTGCTGCCGGGACCGACGGCCTCCGAGGGCGTCGGTCGGTTCGTCGAGAACCTGGCGCGCTCGGCCGGCAAGGACGCCGCGACCGTAGAGCGCGAGTTCTTCGCCACTGCGCGCCCGTCCTCGATCATCCAGCGCTTCGCGACGGCCGCGGAGGTGGCGGCGCTCATCGTCTATACCTGTAGTGCACAGGCATCCGCAACCACGGGTGCCGCCCTGCGCGTCGATGGTGGGGTCGTGCGCGCCATCGCCTGACATTCAACCAACAGCCGTGGCCGCATGCGCCGGGGGCGGGGGCGTCGTCATCTGACGACAGTGATGTTGACTGACGTTCAGCACGAATTCAGCTCACGCCACGATAATCATGAGCTTCTACTGCGCATGGAGGAACCCGCTCATGAAATTTCGCACGATGGCGCTGCTGCCCCTGACGCTTTTTGCGCTGACGGCTCCCGCGTTTGCCCAGACAGACTTCGCGGGCGGTTTTCAAAGCCTGGACCCGTACGTCGGGGCGAGCGTCGGACTGCTGCGCTACGATGAAAGCGGGCTGTCCAGCATGTCACCGAGTGCGATCATGCTGCGGGCCGGCATCCCGCTGACCTCGTTCCTCGCAATCGAAGGACGGCTCGGCACCGGCCTCTCGAGCGATCAGAGCAACGGCGCCTCGGTGAGCGTGGGCACCTTCGGTGGCGCGTACGCCAAGGGCGCGCTTGCGCTCGGATCCGATGTCGATGTCTACGGCGTTGCCGGCATTGCCTCGGTCAATCTGCGCCGCAATTTCCGTGATGGCGACACAACCGACACGGGCCTCTCCGCCGGCCTCGGCGCCGACGTGAATCTGGCTCGGCAGCTGGCGCTGAACGTCGAGTGGACCTACCTGCCAAGCGGCCGCGAGGCCGGCCGCTCCTACGATTCGAATCTGTTCTCGGTGGGCGTCAACTACCGTTTCTGAACGAGCCCAACGGTCCGGGGGGAGCGCGCTCCCCCCGGGTCGATCTCCCGCGCCCGAAGGCGCAGCTCACCGACCACAGCAGCGCTGCCGCTCACGCGGCGGACTTCTCGCTGCTGCTACGCCGCGCCGCCGGCTGCGTAGCCTCGGCGCCCTCGCTGAGCGCCACCGCGAGTGCATCCGACACACGCTCCGCCCAGATGAATTCGAGCATCGAGCGGGCGCTTTGTGGAATGTCCTCGAGATCACGCCGGTTGCGTGCCGGCAGGATCACCTTGCGGATGCCGGCCCGCGCTGCGGCGATGGTCTTCTCCTTGATCCCGCCGACCGGCAACACCAGCCCGCGCAGGCTGATCTCACCGGTCATGGCGATATCCGGGCGCACGGCACGTCGGGTCATCAGCGAGACCAGCGAGACGAACATCGCCACACCGGCGCTGGGTCCGTCCTTGGGAATGGCTCCGGCCGGCACGTGCACGTGGATGTCGCTGTGGTCGAACAGCGTCGCATCGATGCCGAGCTCCGCAGCCTGGGCCTTGACGAGGCTGAGCGCCGCCTGCGCCGATTCCTTCATCACGTCCCCGAGCTGCCCGGTGAGGATCAGCTTGCCGTTGCCGGGCATGCGCGCCGACTCGATGAACAGGATGTCCCCGCCGACCGGCGTCCAGGCGAGGCCGGTGGCCACGCCGGGCACCGCAGTGCGCTGCGCCACTTCGCTTTCGTAGCGGTTCGGGCCCAGCACCTCGGCAACGTCCTCGGCCTCCAGGTGCACGCTCGTGACCTTCCCTTCCGCGATGCGCATGGCCGCACGGCGTAGCAGCGCGCCGATCTCGCGCTCAAGATTGCGACAGCCCGACTCACGCGTGTATTCGCGGATCAGACGGGCAAGCGCCGCATCGGCGATGCTCGCCCGGGACGCATCCAGTCCGTTGGCCTTAAGCTGGCGCGGCACGAGGTAACGCTTGCCGATCTCCAGCTTTTCCTCATCCGTGTAGCCGGTGAGCTCGATGATCTCCATCCGGTCGCGCAACGGGCCGGGGATTGTATCGAGCACGTTCGCCGTCGCGACGAACAGCACCTGGCTGAGGTCAAACGGCAGACCGAGGTAGTTGTCGCGGAACGTCGCGTTCTGCTCCGGATCGAGCACTTCGAGCAGCGCCGAGGCCGGATCACCGTGAAAGCTGGCGCTCAGCTTGTCGATTTCATCGAGCATGAACACCGGATTGCGGGTTCCCGCCTTGCGCAGTCCCTGGACAATGTTGCCGGGCAGCGCGCCGATGTAGGTGCGCCGGTGGCCGCGAACCTCGGCCTCGTCGTGCACGCCGCCGAGGCTGGCGCGCACGAACTTCAGGCCCAATGCCCGCGCGATGCTCTGACCGAGCGAGGTCTTGCCGACGCCGGGCGGACCGACGAAGCACAGGATGGGACTGCGCCCCTGCGGGTTGAGTTTGCGCACGGCCAGGTACTCGAGGATGCGCCGCTTGACCTTCTCGAGCCCGTAATGGTCCTCGTCGAGCACGCGCCGCGCGCGCTCGATGTCGATGTCCTCGGCATCCGAGG
>JAKAZL010000039.1 GCA_021815925.1 Pseudomonadota bacterium
GCGGTCCGTGGGCCTCGGCCACGGAACGTGGAGCGGCTGCGCCCTCGGGGCGAACGCTTCGACAGCGTGACAGCCAGAAAGCCCCCCGAGGGGCTTTTTGTTTTTTGGGTGACCGGCAGCCGGCCGGCGGTGCAGCGGCACTGCCCCGGGCGCGGGACGCCAGGTGCGTTCCGGCGCGTGACGGTCCCCGGGCGGGTGCCGCGGCCGGTGCGCAGCGGTCGGACGGGCCGGGCGGCCCGTTTTGTTTTTTCGGCCTCGGCAGACGGGGGGAGCGGATCGATGGCGGGGACATTGCGAGAGCGGCTGATCGCCCTCATTGAGCCCCTGACCGAGCGGCTGGGGTACGAGCTGGTCGATCTCGAGTACAGCGCCGGACGCGGCAGCGCCATGGTGCGCCTCTACATCGATCGGGCCGAGGGCGTCGGGATCGAGGACTGCGAGCGCGTCAGCCGCGAGGTCTCGGCGCTGCTCGATGTCGAGGATCCGATCCCGACGGCCTACACCCTGGAGGTGTCCTCGCCGGGATTCGACCGGGTGCTGCGGACTCCGGCGCATTTCGAGCGCTTCGTCGGCACACGGGTGTTCGTCGAGCTCGCCGTGGCGCGCGAGGGGCGGCGCCGCTATACGGGCACGCTGCTGGCGGCGGGCGAGCCGGGGATCGAGCTGGAGGTCGACGGGACGCGTGTGGCGGTGCGCTATGGCGAGATCGCCAAGGCGAGACTGGCCGGTTAATTGGTGCGTGACGCTCAGACGTCGGTTGCAGAGGTGACAGTAGTGAACAAGGAAATCCTGATGGTTGTCGATGCCGTCTCCAACGAGAAGGGCGTCGACAAAGAAGTGATTTTCGAGGCGCTCGAGGCCGCGCTCGCCGCCGCTACGCGCCGCAAGCACGGCGAGGAATGGGACGTGCGGGTGGCGATCGACCGGCGCACCGGGGATTACGAGACGTTCCGTCGCTGGAAGGTGTTCGCCGACGACTCCACGGAGCTGCAGGCGCCGGACCGCGAGCTGCGCCTGGAGGATGCGCTCGACCTCGATTCGGCCGCGGGGGTCGACGGATTCGTCGAGCAGCCGATGGAGTCGGTCACCTTCGGGCGCATCGCCGCCCAGCAGGCCAAGCAGGTCATCGTGCAGAAGGTGCGCGAGGCGGAGCGTCAGCAGGTGGTGGACGCCTATCAGGACCGCGTCGGCACGTTGGTGAGCGGCGTCGTCAAGCGCGTCGATCGCAACGGTATCTACATCGACCTCGGCTCGAATGCCGAGGGCTTCGTGCCGCGCACCGACATGATCCCGCGCGAGCAGGTCAAGGCCCAGGACCGCATCAAGGCGTTCCTGCGCGAGGTGCGCTCGGAGCTGCGCGGGCCGCAGCTGTTCCTGACGCGCACCGCCCCGGAGTTCCTCATCGAGCTGTTCAAGCTTGAGGTGCCCGAGGTCGGCCAGGGACTGATCCAGATTCTCGGGGCGGCGCGCGACCCCGGCGTGCGCGCCAAGATCGCCGTGCGCTCGAGCGACCCGCGCATCGACCCGGTCGGTGCGTGCGTCGGCATGCGCGGCTCGCGCGTGCAGGCGGTCTCGAACGAGATCGCCGGCGAGCGCGTCGACATCATTCCCTACGTCGAGAACCCCGCGCAGTTCGTCATCAACGCCATGTCGCCCGCCGAGGTGCAGTCGATCGTGGTCGACGAGGACGCCCACAGCATGGACATCGCGGTGGCCGAGGAGAAGCTCTCCCAGGCAATCGGCCGCGGCGGACAGAACATCCGCCTGGCGAGCCAGCTGACCGGCTGGGAGCTCAACGTGATGACCGAGTCGGACGCGGAGGCCAAGAGCGATACCGAGGCGAAGGCGCTGGTGCAGCTGTTCATGAAACAGCTCGACGTCGACGAGGACGTGGCCACCATCCTCGCCCAGGAGGGCTTCTCGACGATCGAGGAGATCGCCTACGTGCCGCAGGGCGAGCTCGCCGGGATCGCCGAGTTCGACGAGCAGATCGTCAAGGAGCTGCGCAACCGCGCCCGCGACGTGTTACTCACCCAGGCGATCGCGAGCGAGGAGTCGCTCGACCAGTCGATGCCGGCGGAGGATCTGCTGCTGCTCGAGGGCATGAGTCCGGACCTGGCGCTCGCGCTGGCCCGCCGTGGCGTACGCACGCGCGAGGACCTGGCCGAACAGTCGGTCGACGACCTGAACGATATCGAGGGATTGGCGCCGGAAGAGGCGGGCAAGCTCATCATGACTGCGCGGGCTCACTGGTTCGCGCCCAGCCACTGACCCCAGGGGTGCAAGACGTATGGCGGAAGTGACCGTAGCGCAGTTCGCCGAGGTCCTGAAGGTGCCGGTGGATCGGCTGCTCGTGCAGCTCGATCAGGCCGGCATTCAGGTCAACGGGCCGGACGATCACATCAGCGACGATGCCAAGCTCGAGCTGCTCACCCATCTGCGCCGCAGTCACGGCGGAGGTGAGCAAAGCGATGCCGCACCCCGCCGGATCACGCTCAAGCGCAAGACGCAGAGCGAGTTGAAGCTCTCGAGCGCCCAGGGCCGGGCGCGCACCGTGAGCGTGGAGGTGCGTACCAAGCGCACCTACATCAAGCGCGACGTGCTCGAGGAGCAGGCGCGTAAGCAGCATGACGAGCTCGAACAGAAGCGGCGCGACGTCGAGGAGGCCGAGCGGCTCGAGCAGGAGCGGCTCGAGCAGGAGCGACGGGAGCACGAGCGTCTCGAGGCGGAGAACCGCCGTCGCATCGAGGAGGAGGAGACGGCCCGCAAGCACGCGCAGGAGGAGGCGCGTCGCCAGGCGGAGCAGCGCGCCCAGGAGGAGCAGCGCGAGCAGGAGCGGGAACGCGAGCGCGAACAGGCCCGCGAGCGCGAGCGCGAGGAGCGCGAGCGCCAGGGCCGCGACACGGTGCGTGCGGTCGGGGAGAGCGCCCCGGCGCCGGCCCCGGCGCCGGCGAAGCCGAAGGAAGCCGTGGCCGTGCGCCCGGCGGTGCCCGCCGGGCGGGAACGACCCGCTGCGGACGACCGGCATACTCGCTACGGACGAGAGGAGCTGCACGTCGCCTCCGACGTCAGTTCACGGATCAAGAAGCGCCGGCCGCTGAAGTCGCGCGCCGTGCGCGGTGGCGGTGGCGAGGCGCGTCACGGCTTCGAGCGCCCGACCGCCCCGGTGGTGCGCGAGGTGAGCATCGGGGAGACCATCACCGTCGGGGAGCTGGCGCAGAAGATGGCGGTCAAGGCCCCTGCGGTCATCAAAGTGCTGATGAACATGGGCGTCATGGCCACGATCAACCAGACGCTCGATCAGGACACCGCGGTCGTGGTGGTCGAGGAGATGGGCCACACCGTCAAGCGGGTGCACGCGGAGCAGATCGAGGACGATCTGCAGGGCATGCCGGCCGAGGAGGCTGCGCTCGAGACCCGTCCTCCGGTCGTCACCGTCATGGGCCACGTCGATCACGGCAAGACCTCGCTGCTCGATTACATCCGTCGGGCCAAGGTCGCCGCGGGCGAGGCCGGCGGCATCACGCAGCACATCGGTGCCTATCACGTTGAGACGCCCAAGGGCGGAGTCACCTTCATCGACACGCCGGGCCACGCGGCCTTCACGGCCATGCGCGCGCGCGGCGCCAAGGCGACCGACGTGGTGATCCTGGTGGTGGCGGCCGACGATGGCGTGATGCCCCAGACCGTCGAGGCGATCCAGCATGCGCGCGCCGCGGGCGTGCCGATCGTCGTGGCGGTCAACAAGATCGACAAGAGCGGCGCGGACCCGGAACGGGTGCGCAGTGAGCTCGCCAAGCACGAGGTCATCCCCGAGGAGTGGGGCGGGCAGAACATGTTCGTGAACGTCTCGGCGCACACCGGCCAGGGGGTCGACGCGCTGCTCGAGGCGGTGCTGCTGCAGGCCGAGGTGCTCGAGCTGCGCGCCCCGCGGGCGGGACTGGCGAGCGGCGTGGTGATCGAGTCGAGCGTGGAGAAGGGCCGCGGCGCGGTCGCCACGGTCCTGGTGAAGAAGGGGACGCTCAAGCTCGGCGACCCGATCATCGCCGGCACCGAGTTCGGCCGCGTGCGCGCGCTGTTCGACGAGAACGGCAAGTCGGTCGAAGAGGCGCCGCCCTCGATGCCGGTGGTGGTGCTCGGCCTCTCGGGAGCCCCGAACGCCGGTGAGGAGGTTCTGGTGCTCGAGAGCGAGCGCAAGGCGCGCGAGGTGGCCACCTATCGGCAGAGCAAGTCGCGCGACGTGAAGCTCGCGCGGCAGTCGACGCGCGCCGAGGACATCTTCTCGCAGCTCGGCGAGGACAAGGCCGGCGTCGTCGCGATCCTCATCAAGGCCGACGTGCAGGGCAGCGTCGAGGCACTGCGCGAGTCGCTGAGCAACCTGTCCACACCGGAAGTGCAGGTCAAGCTGGTGGCGAGCGGCCTCGGCGGCATCACCGCCTCGGACGTGCAGCTGGCGGCCGCCTCCAAGGCGCTGATCATCGGCTTCAATGTGCGCGCCGACTCGGGCGCGCGCGAGCTGGTGAAGGAAACCGGCGTCGAGGTGCGCTACTACAGCATCATCTACGAGGCCATCGATGACGTGCGCCAGATGATGACCGGGCTGCTGCAGCCGGAGATCAAGGAGCAGATCGTGGGCGTCGCGCAGGTGCGCGATGTATTCCGCTCGAGCAAGTTCGGCGTGGTCGCCGGCTGTCTGGTGAGCGAGGGATTCGTGCGGCGCAACAATCCGATCCGCGTGCTGCGCGACAACGTGGTGATCTTCGAGGGAGCGCTGGAGTCGCTGCGCCGCTTCAAGGATGACGTCGGGGAGGTGCGCGCCGGCACCGAGTGCGGCATCGGCGTGAAGAACTACCAGGACGTGCGCGTCGGCGATCAGATCGAGTGCTTCTCGCGCGTCGAGGTGGCCCGGACGCTCTGATGAGTACCGCCGGCTCCAGGGTTCGCAAGATCGAGTCGCAGCTGCAGCGTGTGATGGCGGAGCTGATCGCCCGCGAGGTCAAGGACCCGCGGGTCGGCAGCGTCACGGTCACGGCGGTGCGGCTCTCGGCGGACATGGGCGTGGCGCGCGTGTTCGTCGCACCGTTCGCCTCGCGTCACGAACCGCAGGAGGTGCTGCGCGGCCTGGTCCGGGCCGGCGGCTTCCTGCGTGGACAGGTTGGACGGGAGCTCGGACTGCGCCATGCCCCGCGTCTCGAGTTCGAGCTCGACGACAGCGCCGAGCAGGCCGCGCGCCTGACCGGTCTGATCGATCAGGCCCGCGCCGAGGACGAGGCGAAGCACTGAGCCGATGCCCACCGGGATCGTGCTGCTCGACAAGCCCGCCGGGCTCTCCTCGAATGCTGCCCTGCAGCGGGTGCGGCGTCTCTACGGGGCCGCCAAGGCCGGGCATGCCGGCAGTCTCGATCCGCTCGCCACCGGCATGCTGCCGATCTGCCTCGACGAGGCCACCAAGATCGTCGGGGAGATTCTCGCCAGCCGCAAGCGCTACCGGTTCGCCGTCGCCCTCGGGGAGCGCACCGCGACCGGGGATGCCGAAGGGGAAGTCATCGAGCGCGCGGCGGTGCCGCAGCTCGAGCCGCGGGACATCGAGGCGGTTCTCGCCGGCTTTCTCGGCCCGGGTCTGCAGGTTCCCCCGATGTACTCCGCGCTGAAGCGTGACGGCCGGCCGCTCTACGCGCTCGCGCGCGCCGGCGTGACCGTCGAGCGCGAGGCGCGCCCGATCGAGCTGTTCGAGCTGACCCTCGAGGGGCTCGCGGCGCGGCGGCTGGAGTGTGCGACCGTGTGCTCCAAGGGCACCTACGTGCGCGTGCTCGCCGAGGACATCGCCCGCGCGCTCGGCACCTGTGGGCACGTCGCGATGCTGCGGCGCGAGTGGGTGGCGCCCTTCGAGCTCGAGCCGATGCACACTCTCGATGCGCTCGAGCGCGCCGTGCAGGCGGGCGAGGCGCCGGGGCTGCTGCCCGCCGATGCCCCGCTCGGCCACCTGCCGGCCGTGCGGCTCGATGCCGAGCGTGCCGAGCGGATCCGACACGGGCAGGCGGTGCCCTACGCGACAGCCGCCCCCGGGACGGTGCGCCTGTACGACGCTGCGCAGCGGTTCATGGGCCTCGGGGCGCTCGCACCGGGCGAAGTACGCCCCCGGCGGCTCTTTGCCGAGGTCCCGATACAGCCGTCCTGAGGGGCCACGCGAGCGTGGCCCTGTCCCCGCAGAGCGCCTGCGACCCCTCAGGGGCCGCCGGTGACGCTGACCGACGGGTCGAGCATCTGCAGCGCCTGGCCCGCGTTCGTCTGGCCCGTCTGGCGCAGCTGCGCTGCGCTGTAGGTGCGTACGAACGGCTGGCACGGCCGCGCCGGCTGCGAGCAGGCTGCCGCCGTGGCGGTCCGCGCGGCCGGGGCGGGCAGGCTCGAGCAGGCCGAAAGGGCGATCAGGCTGCCGATGGCGATGAGAAGCGATCGGTTCATGGCCCCGGGAGCATAACGCCATCCTGCGAAACTTGTCCCGGGAGCCGTATAACGGGTAAAATTGTGGGCTTCATTAAAAGAGTACCTGATACAGTTACTTAGGACCGTGGTGCAATGTCTTTAACCAGCGAGAAAAAGAGCGGGATTCTGTCGCAATACCAGCGCGGACCTGCGGATACCGGATCTCCCGAGGTTCAGATTGCGCTGCTCTCGGAGCGCATCAATGGCCTGGGCGAGCACTTCAGCGCGCACAAGGCCGATCATGCCTCCCGGCGCGGCCTCGTGAAGCTCGTCAACCAGCGGCGCAAGCTGCTCGATTATCTGAAGGCGACTCAGCCGCAGACGTACCAGTCGCTCGTCGAGCGCCTGGGACTGCGCCGCTAAACCAACACCAGCAGGGCCGCGCGATCGCGCGGCCCTCGTCGTTTTCAGGCCCTGGTGTTGGTCGCTGAACCTGTTATTTTTTGCGAGGATCCGACTTTGAGCGTCAGCAAGTCTTTCCCATACGGCTCGCACACGGTCACTCTTGAGACCGGCGAGCTCGCCCGTCAGGCCGAAGGCGCGGTGCGCGTCGCCATGGGCGACACCGTGGTGTTGGTCACGGTGTGCGCGCAGAAGAGCCCGGCCGCCGGCCGCGATTTTCTGCCCCTGACCGTCAATTACGTCGAGAAGACCTACGCCGCGGGCCGCATCCCGGGCGGGTTTTTCAAGCGTGAGGGCCGGCCGAGCGAGAAGGAGACGCTGACTTCGCGTCTGATCGATCGTCCGATCCGCCCGTTGTTCCCCGATGGCTTCTACAACGACGTGCAGGTCGTGGCCACGGTGGTCTCCCTCGATCCGCAGATCGATGCGGACATTCCCGCGCTGCTCGGCGCCTCCGCGGCGCTCGCCCTGTCCGGTATCCCCTTCAGCGGGCCGGTGGGCGCGGCGCGGGTCGGCTGGAAGGACGGCCAGTACCTGCTCAACCCGACCGTCGCCGAGCTCGCCGAGTCGCGGCTGCACCTGGTGGTGGCCGGCACCGAGAAGGGCGTGTTGATGGTCGAGTCCGAGGCCAAGGGACTCACCGAGGAGCAGATGCTGGGCGCGGTCGTGTTCGGCCACCAGCAGATGCAGGCGGCCATCGGCGCGATCCGCGAGCTGGCCCGCGAGGCCGGCAAGCCGCGCTGGGACTGGCAGGCCCCGGCCGAGAGCGCCGAGCTCGACGCGGCGGTCGGCGCCCAGGCGCGCGAGGCGCTGGCGCAGGCCTACACGATCACCGAGAAGCAGCAGCGCTACGGGCGCATCGGGGAGATCAAGAGCGCCACCACCGCGGCGCTCACCGCGGGCGAGTCGGCCCAGTGGAGCGCCGAGCAGGTCGATGCGGCGCTGTTCAAGCTCGAGAGTCAGATCGTCCGCCACCGGATTCTCAACGGCGAGCCGCGCATCGATGGACGCGATTGCAAGACGGTGCGCCCGATCACCGTCAAGGTCGGCGTGCTGCCGCGCACTCACGGCTCGGCGCTGTTCACCCGCGGGGAGACGCAGGCGCTGGTGGTCACCACGCTCGGCACGACCCGCGATGCGCAGATCATCGATGCGCTCGAGGGCGAGCGCCGTGAGCCGTTCATGCTGCATTACAACTTCCCGCCGTTCTCGGTCGGGGAGACCGGCATGATGGGTTCCCCGAAGCGTCGTGAGATCGGCCACGGGAACCTGGCCCGGCGCGGCGTGAACGCCATGATGCCGGACATGACCAAGTTCCCCTACGTCATCCGCGTCGTCTCGGAGGTTCTCGAGTCGAACGGCTCGAGCTCCATGGCGAGCGTGTGCGGTGCCTCGCTCTCGATGATGGACGCCGGTGTGCCGATCAAGGCGCCCGTGGCGGGCGTCGCCATGGGACTGGTGCTCGAGAACGGCCGCTTCAAGGTGCTCACCGACATCCTCGGCGATGAGGATCACCTCGGCGACATGGACTTCAAGGTCGCCGGCACCAAAGACGGCGTCACTGCGCTGCAGATGGACATCAAGGTCGAGGGGGTCACCCCGGAGATCATGAAGGTCGCGCTCGAGCAGGCGCGCGAGGGTCGTCTGCACATCCTCGGGGAGATGAACAAGGTCATCAGCGCTCCGCGCAGCACCATGTCCGAGTGGGCGCCGTCGATCATCACGCTGAAGATCGATCCGGAGAAGATCCGCGACGTCATCGGCAAGGGCGGCGCGGTGATCCGCCAGATCACCGAGGAAACCGGCACCACCATCGACATCGAAAGCGACGGCACGGTGAAGATCGCCTCGGTGAACGGCACGGCCGGGCGCGAGGCGCAGCGGCGCATCGAGCTCATCACCGCCGATGTGGAAGTCGGCCAGGTGTACGAGGGCAAGGTGGTGCGGCTGATGGACTTCGGCGCGTTCGTCACCATCCTGCCGGGCCGCGACGGCCTGGTGCACATCTCGCAGATCTCCAACGAGCGGGTCGAGCGCGTGAGCGACAAGCTCAAGGAAGGCGACGTCATCCGCGTGAAGGTGCTCGAGGTCGACCGTCAGGGGCGCATCCGCCTCTCGATGCGCGACGTCGACGCGGCCTGAGCCGGGCATTTCGTACGGCGCACGGGGTCCGCTCCCGCGAGGGGGCGGACCCCGTTTGCATTTCAGCGCGGGAAGCGCGCGCTCAGGACGGTGCCGGCAGCGCCACCTGGCGCAGGCCGTGGAAGGCGGCGGGTTGCCAGTGCGCGAGCGCCCAGGCGAGCACCTCGCGGACCGGGGCGCCGGCAAGCGGTGGCGGCGGCCCCTGGCGCAGCAGCTCGAGCACCTGGAACAGCTGAGCCCCGGCGCGCGCGGGGTCGAGGGCCAGGGAGTGGCGGGACTTGGCGAGCTTCGCCCCGCCGGGCTCGGTGAGCAGCGGCAGGTGGGCATAGCGCGGCCGGGGCAGGCCGAGCGAGCGCTGCAGCGCGATCTGCCAGCCGGTGCTCTCGAGCAGGTCCGCCCCGCGCACCACGGCCGTGATGCCCTGTAGCGCATCGTCCACGACCACGGCGAGCTGGTAGGCGTACACCCCGTCGCGGCGGCGCACGATCACATCCCCGAGCGTCCCGGCCGGGAAGGCGATCTGGCCCTGGAAGGTATCCTCGAAGGTGAGGGCGAGCTGCTCATCGATCCACAGTCGGGTGGCGCTCGGCCCGCTGTGCCGGGTGCCGCCGCGGCAGGTCCCGGGGTAGCGGCCCTGGCCGGCCGCCTCGCTCGCTCGCTCGCGCCGCGAGCAGCTGCACGGAAAGGTCAGGCCGAGCGCCTCCAGCCTCTCGAGTGCTGCCCGGTAGTGCTCGGTGCGCCGGCTCTGGTATTCGATCGCACCGTCCCAGTGCAGCTCGAACGCCTCCAGGGTGGTGAGAATGGCTGCGGCGCTGCCGGGTCTGAGCCGCGCGTGATCGAGATCCTCGATGCGCACGCGCCAGGCTCCACCGCGGCTGCGCGCCTCGAGGAAGCTGCCGGTGGCGGCGAGCAGTGAGCCGAGGTGCAGCGCACCGCTCGGGGTGGGGGCGAAGCGCCCGACGTAGAGCGGCTCGGCCAGGTGCTCAGCGGTAGCGGTCGTCGCGGTCGCCGTACTGCTTCTCGCGCCGCTCGCGCCGCTCCTGGGCCTCGATGCTGAGGGT
Organism: Pseudomonadota bacterium; assembly: GCA_021815925.1. GTDB lineage: Bacteria > Pseudomonadota > Gammaproteobacteria > Steroidobacterales > Steroidobacteraceae > 13-2-20CM-66-19. The sequence goes on from JAKAZL010000039.1 coordinate 10,089, forward strand.
CGCCACGGGACGCGCCTCCAGACGCTTGATGCCGATTTCCTCGCCGGTCTCGAGGCAGTACCCGTAGCTGCCGTCCTCGATGCGCTTGAGCGCCTCGTCGATCTTGCGGATCAGTTTGCGCTCGCGGTCGCGCGTGCGCAGCTCGAGGCTGAACTCCTCTTCCTGGGTCGCCCGGTCCGAGGGGTCGGGGAAGTTCGCCGCCTCGTCCTTCATGTGCGAGACCGTGCGATCGACCTCTTCCATCAGGTCGCGCTTCCAGGTGTTGAGGATGTTGCGGAAGTGCTCGAGCTGCTCCTTGCTCATGTACTGTTCGCCGCGCTTGGGGATGTACGGCTGAACGTTGCGGGGACCGGCGAGGAGGCTGCCGGGCTCGATCAGCTCACCCTCATCGCTGTCGGGGCTCACCAGCGCCCGCGCACGGGGCGGGGCGGTCGGGGCGGCTGCGGCGCTCACCGGACCGCGTCGGACCGGCTCAGGCGATGTTTCGGTGAGGCTCGTTGCGCCGGCCGCCGGGTGCGAGGATTTGGCGGGCGCGCTCTTGTGCGCGACCGGGCGGGCGGTCTTGCGCGCGGCCGGACGCTTGACCGCGGCCGACTTCTTCGCCGCGGATTTCACCGGCGCGGCCTTCTTACCCTTCGCGGCTTTGGCCGCGGGCTTCTTGGCCGACATCACTCGCTCCTACGCTTGAGGCTTTTGAGGAACGCGCGATTATACCGGCGCCCTACGGCCTGTACAGCGCGTTATGGGCCCGGCCGGGGACTTACGGCAGGCTCACCGGCGGGGCCGGCTGCCAGTGGCTCTGGCGCCGCTCGACGATCACCCGGGTGTGGATGCCCCCGCGCACCTTGAAGCGCGCCTCCAGGCGCAGAAAACGCGGTGTGAGCTCCCCGGCGAGGTAGTCGGCGATCTCATTGGTCACGGCCTCGTGGAACGCGCCGCGCTCGCGGAACGACCACATGTACAGCTTCAGCGACTTCAGCTCCACGCAGCGCGCATCGGGCACGTAGGTGAGCTCCAGGGTGGCGAAGTCCGGCTGGCCGGTGAGCGGGCACAGGCAGGTGAACTCCGGGATCCGCATGCGGATGGTGTAATCGGCACCCGGGCGCGGATTGGGGAAGGTCTCGACGTGTGCAGCGGGCTGTGAGGGCATGGCTATTTACTCTACACTAGCGCGCCTCGCTGCGGCGGCCATTCAGAAGAGAACGGAAGATAGCGTAGATGCGGCTGACCAAGATCAAGCTGGCCGGTTTTAAGTCCTTCGTCGATCCCACCCAAGTCACCTTCCCGAGCAACCTCACCGGCGTGGTGGGTCCGAACGGCTGCGGCAAATCGAACGTCATCGACGCGGTGCGTTGGGTGATGGGCGAGCTGTCCGCCAAGCACCTGCGCGGGGACAACATGGCCGATGTGATCTTCAACGGCTCCTCGGCGCGCAAGCCGGTCGGCACCGCCTCGGTCGAACTCGTCTTCGACAACGCCGATGGCAAGATCGGCGGGGCGTATGCGAGCTACAACGAGATCGCGCTGCGCCGCCAGGTGGCGCGCGACGGCTCGTCCGGCTACTACATAAACGGGGCGCGCTGCCGGCGCAAGGACATCACCAACCTGTTTCTCGGCACCGGGCTCGGCGCGCGCAGCTACGCGATCATCGAGCAGGGCACGATCTCGCGGATCATCGAGGCGCGCTCCGAGGACATGCGCGCGTTCGTCGAGGAGGCCGCCGGCATCTCCCGCTACAAGGAGCGGCGGCGCGAGACCGAGAGCCGCATCGCCGAGACGCGCGAGAACCTCGAGCGGCTGCAGGACGTGCGCGAGGAGGTCGAGAAGCAGATCCGCCACCTGCAGCGCCAGGCGGCGACCGCGCGGCGTTACCAGGGACTGAAGGAGCAGGAGCGGCGCGCGAGCGCCGAGCTGCTGGCGCTGCGCATGCGCGAGCTCGACAGCGGCGTCGAGCGTTACGATGCCGCCACGCGCGAGCGTGAGCTGCAGATGCAGGCGGCGCTCGCCGAGCAGCGCGCCGCCGAGGCGGCGATCGAGCGCTCACGCGAGCAGCACGCCGCCGCCGGCGAGCAGCTCTCGGCGGTGCAGGGCCGCCACTACGGCCTCGGCGCGGAGATCTCCCGCCTCGAGCAGTCCATTCAGCACACCCGCCAGCTGCGCGAGCGCCAGCGGTCCGACCTCGCGCAGAGCGAGCTCGGACTCGCCGAGCTCGCCGCGCACATCGAGCGCGAGGAGCGCGAGCTCGCCGCGGTGCGCACCGAGCTCGCCGAGTCCACCCCGGCGCTCGAGGCCGCGCAGCACGCCGAGCGCGCCGCACTCGAGGCGCTCGAGGCGAGCGAGCGGGAACTCACGGCCTGGCAGGAGCGCTGGGAGCAGCTGAACCAGGCGCTCGCCTCGGCCGACCGCACCGCGCAGGTCGAGCGCGCCCGCATCGAACAGATCGACAACCAGCTGCGCCGTCTCAGCGGGCAGAGCGAGCGGCTCGCGCTCGAGCTCGAGGGACTCAAGGCCCACGGCTCGCTCGAGCAGCTGACGCTGCTCGAGACCGAGGAGGGCGCCGCCCGCGAGGCGCTCGAGGCGCTCGGCGAGCGCCACGCCGCGGCGCTCGAGCGGGTGCAGGCGGCGCGCGCCGGGCAGCTCGAGGCCGAGCAGGCGCTTGAGCGCTCGCGCGAGGCCCGGGAGCGCTCGCGCGAGGAGTGCACCTCGCTCGAGGCGGTGCAGAAGGCCGCCCTCTCGAGCAGCGCCGGGCAGGTCCGCGAGTGGCTCGGCAGCGCCGGGCTCGCCGGGCGCGAGCGGCTCGCCGAGCGCCTCGAGGTCGAGTCCGGCTGGGAGCGCGCGGTCGAGACGGCGCTCGGCGATTATCTCGAGGCGGTGTGCGTCGAGACTCTCGATGCGCTCGCCGCGCCGCTCGACTCGCTGCGCGAGGGTCGGCTCGTGCTGGTGCAGGAGGACGCTTCCGGCGCTGCCGCGGGCGGCAGCGGTCCGTCGCTCGCGCAGAAGATCTCCGGCTCCCCCGCCGCGCGCGCCTCGCTCGAGGCCGTGCGTACGGCCGACTCGCTCGCCGAGGCGCTGCGCGCGCGCGGGTCGCTCGGACCCGGGGAGTCGATCATGACCCGCAGCGGCGAGTGGGTCGGGCGCGATTGGCTGCGCATCAGCCGCGGCGTCGATCCGCACGCGGGCATCATCGAGCGCGAGCACCGGCTGAAGAGCCTGCGGGCGGCCGCCGCCGAGGCCGAGGAGCGCGTGCGCGCCGCCGAGAGCCGTCTCGGTGCGGTGCGCGAGGCGCTCGCCTCGGCCGAGAGCGAGCGCGATGGCGCCCAGGAGCAGATTCATGCCGCGCAGCGCCGCCATGCCGAGCGCGCCGCGGCGCTGCAGAGCGCGCAGGCGCGCGCCGAGCAGGCCCGCGAGCGTCGCGAGCGCATCGAGGAGGAGAACGCCGAGCTCGCCCACGAGATGCACGCTGCCCGTGAGACTCTGAGCGGCGCACGCGCCTCGCTCGAGGCGAGCATCGAGCGGCTGGTCGAGCTGAACGCCTCGCGCGAGGCACTTGAAGAGGAACGCGAGAGCCGCCGCGAGGCGCTCGCCGCGGCCCGCTCCCGCGCCCAGGCTGCGCAGCTCGCCGCGCGCGACCTGCTGGTGCGCATCGAGTCGCGTCGCTCGGCCGAAGCGGCCGCCGTGACCGGTCTGACGCGCATGGCCGAGCAGCGCGGTCAGCTCGAGCGGCGGCGCACCGAACTTGAGGCGGAACTCGCCGGCGGCGATGGCCCGGTGCTCGAGCTCGAGGCGCGCCTCAACGAGGCGCTCGCGCAGCGCCTGGCGGTCGAGAGCGAGCTCGCCGCCGCGCGTGCGGCATTGGAGGAGGCGGACTCGGCACTGCGCGCGCTCGAGGGACAGCGCGGGGAGGCCGAGGTGCGGGTCACCGAGGCACGCGAGGCCATGGACGCCGCGCGGCTCGCCGCGCAGGAGAACCGCGTGCGCCGCGAGGCGCTGTTCGAGCAGTTCGCCGCGACCCGGCACGATCTCAGCGAAGTGCAGCAGAGCCTGAGCGCCGAGGCCGCCGTGCCGGCCTGGGAGGACAGCCTCGTGGAGCTGCGCGCGAGCATCGAGAAGCTCGGCCAGGTCAACCTCGCGGCCATCGATGAGCTCGCCGAGCACACCGAGCGCAAGGAGTACCTGGATCGGCAGTTCGCCGACCTCACCGGCGCGCTGGAGACGCTCGAGGAGGCGATGCGGCGCATCGACAAGGAGACGCGCACTCGCTTCGAGGAGACGTTCGAGAAGATCAACGCCGGCCTGAAGGAGAAGTTCCCGCGCCTGTTCGGCGGCGGGCACGCCTATCTGGAGCTGGTCGGCGAGGATGTGCTCAATGCGGGCGTTGCGGTGATGGCGCGCCCGCCGGGCAAGAAGAACAGCTCCATCCACCAGCTCTCCGGCGGTGAGAAGGCGCTCACCGCCGTGGCGCTGGTGTTCTCCATCTTCGACCTCAATCCGGCACCGTTCTGTCTGCTCGATGAGGTCGACGCGCCGCTCGATGAAGCGAACGTGGGGCGTTTCTGCGACATTGTTCGCGAGATGTCCGAGCGGGTACAGTTCATCTTCATCACTCACAACAAGACCACGATGGAGCTTGCCGCGCAGTTGCTCGGGGTGACGATGCATGAGGCGGGCGTCTCGCGGCTCGTGGCCGTGGATGTGGACGAGGCGGTCCGGATGGCGGCCGTCTGAGGCTGGGGGATCTCACCGTGTCACAGTTGCGCTGGACACTGCTCATTCTCGGCGGCGTTTTCGTGGTCGCGCTGGGGCTGTGGGAGCGGCTGCGACCGCGTCAGGCGCGCGGTCGCGATGCGGGCGCGCCGCGCCCCGGCGGCGAGCCGGTTCTCGGTGGATTGCCGCGCGAGGCGCTCGAGCCCAAGGGCACGGAGCGTGCGGCCGAGCCGTGGATCGCCGACGGGCCGCTCGAACCGAGCGAATCGACCGGGACCTGGCGCGAGGCGGCCCGCGGCGGGGCGCTCGGGGAGCTGCCGACGGTGCTCGTCGATGCTCCCGAGGAGCTGCCGGAGCTGCAGCCGGCCTCGGTGTTGGCCGATTCGTGGGACACGCTCGAGGAGGGCGTCGGCGAGGTGCGCATCCTCGGGGAGGCCGAGCCGCAGCGCGAGCCGCTCGAGACCCGCGCGGCGCCGCAGGCGGCACCGACCGAACCGGCTGATCGGGCAGCGCCGGCCGAACCGACCGCGCCGGCCGAGCCGACCGTGCCGGCCGACTCGCCCGCGCCGCTGCTCACGGCCGAGCCGCCGCTGCGCGTCGAGTGGCCGTCGGAGTCCGAGCGGCACATCGTGGCGCTGCGCCTGGTGGCCGGTCCCGAGCGCTTCGCCGGACGGATGCTGCGCCTGGCGCTCGCCGCGGAGGGATTTCGCCTCGGCCGCTTCGACATCTTCCACAAACCCGACGATCAGGGCCGGGCGATCCTCAGCGCCGCCTCCCTGACACGCCCGGGCACGTTCGATCTCGATGCGATGGACTCGCAGCGCTACGCCGGGCTCAGCCTGTTCGCGGTGCTGCCGGGGCCACTGCCGGCGCTGGCGGCCTTCGACTGCCTGCTCGCCACCGTTGACAATCTCAACGAGCGTTTGCAGGGCGAGGTGCAGGACGAGCGCGGCCAACCCCTGAGCGGCGATCGGGTCGCGCTGCTGCGCGCGGGGCTGCCGGAGGCGCCCGACGAGGCGCACTCGTGAGCCCCGGCGCGCGCGAGCGCTGCAAGGCGCTGCGCGCCGAGATTGCCCGCCACGACTACCGCTACTACGTGCTCGACGATCCGGAGATCCCGGACGCCGAGTACGACAAGCTCATGGCCGAACTGCGCACCCTCGAGGCGGCCCATCCCGAGCTCATCAGCGCCGATTCCCCCACCCAGCGCGTCGCGGGCGCTCCGAGCGCCGAGTTCGGTGAGGTGGTGCACGAAGTGCCCATGCTCTCGCTCGACAATGGATTCACGGAGGAGGATGTCGAGGCGTTCGATCGCCGGGCCCGCGAGCGGCTCGGGGAGTCCGGGGCGCTCGAGTACTGGGCGGAGCCGAAGCTCGATGGCCTCGCCGTGACGGCGATCTACCGCGCCGGGCTGCTCGAGCAGGCCGCCACGCGCGGGGACGGCTTCAAGGGTGAGGACGTCACGGCCAACGTGCGCACCATCCGCTCCTTCCCGCTGCGCCTGCGCGGGGAGGCACCTGCGGTGCTTGAGGTGCGCGGCGAGGTGTTCATGCCGCTCGCCGGATTCGAGCGGCTGAACCGCCGCAACGAGCAGCGCGGGGAGAAGACGTTCGTCAACCCGCGCAATGCCGCGGCCGGCAGCCTGCGCCAGCTCGATCCGCGCATCACCGCCGCACGGCCTCTGCAGATGTACTGTTACGGGCTTGGCCGGGTGAGCGGCTGGAGCCCGCCGGCCCGCCAGAGCGAGTTGCTCCAGGCGCTGAAATCCTGGGGTCTGCCGGTTTGCCCGCACAGCGAGCGGGTGCACGGCGTCGAGGGGTGCCTGCGGTACTACCGGGCGATGGGGGAGCGGCGCGCGCGCCTGCCGTATCAGATCGACGGCGTGGTCTACAAGATCGACCGGCTGGCCGACCAGGAGCGGCTCGGGTTCGTCTCGCGCGCGCCGCGCTGGGCGCTGGCGCACAAGTTCCCGGCCGAAGAGGCCATGACCCGCGTGCGCTCGATCGAGTGGCAGGTCGGGCGCACCGGGGCGGTGACTCCGGTGGCGCGGCTCGAGCCGGTGTTCGTCGGCGGGGTGACCGTCAGCAACGTCACGCTGCACAACTTCGATGAGGTCAGGCGCAAGGACGTGCGTGAGGGCGACACCGTGGTGATCCGCCGGGCCGGGGACGTGATCCCGGAGCTGGTGCGCGTGATCGAGGAGCGCCGGCCCGCGCAGGCGAGGCCCGTGGCGCTGCCGAAGCGCTGCCCGGTCTGCCACTCCGAGGTGCTCAAGCCGGAGGGCGAGGCGGTCGCCCGCTGCACCGGCGGGTTCAGCTGTCCGGCCCAGCGCCAGGAGGCGATACGGCATTTCGCGAGCCGCCTGGCGATGGACATCGAGGGGCTCGGCGAGAAGCTCGTGAGCCAGCTGGTCGAGAGCGGACTGGTGAGCTCACCGGCGGATCTGTACGGGCTCACGGCCGAGCAACTTGAGGGCCTGGAGCGGATGGGTGAGAAATCCGGGGCGAACCTGCTCGATGCTCTGGAGCGCAGCAAGCACACGACCCTGCCGCGGCTGCTGTATGCGCTCGGCATCCGCGAGGTGGGTGAGGCCACCTCGCTTGCGCTCGCGCGGCACTTCGGCGACCTCGAGGCGCTGATCGAGGCGGCCCGCTCACACCCCGAGCGGATCGAGCAGGTTGCCGACGTCGGACCGGTGGTGGCGGCCGAGCTGCGCGCCTTCTTCGCCGCACCGGCGCATCGCGAGCTCATCGAGCGACTGCGCGCCGCCGGGGTGCGCTGGGAGCCGCTCGCCGCGCAGGCGGCGCAGCTGCCCCTCGCCGGCACCACCGTGGTGCTCACCGGCACGCTCGCGGGCATGACGCGCCACGAGGCCGAGCAGGCCCTGAGCGCGCTCGGCGCGAAAGTCGCCGGCAGCGTCTCGAAGAAGACGCACTACGTGGTGGCAGGAGAGGCCCCCGGCTCGAAGCTCGAGAAGGCCCAGGCGCTCGGGGTGCCGGTGCTCGATGAGGCGGGGTTGCGCCGGTTGCTCGAGGCGCACCGACGCTGAGACTCGGCGCACCCGGACCGGCCTGTGGGCCGGTCCGGGGCGCGGATCGTCACGGACTCGGCGGGGCGCCGGCGGCGGGCGCTGCGCCCGCGGGGGCGGCCGGCTCGGCCGGGATGGCCGGCATGCCCGCGGTGGCCTTCTTGGCGAGCTCACCGGTCTGCGGGTCGAGGTAGGTTTCGACCTTCGCGGTCTTGACCAGCGAGGTGGTGTACTCGCCGAACTTCTTGTTCTCGACGGCCTGCATCAGACGGGCCTTGACCTCCTGGAAGCTCGGCGCCTGCATCGGCCGGGTGCCGAGCAGCTCGATCACGTGCCAGCCGAAGCGGGTGTGCACCGGGGTCTGGGTGATCTGACCGACCTTGAGCTTGGCGAGCGCGTCGGAGAACGACGGGACCATGTTGCTCAGCGGGAACCAACCCAGATCCCCGCCGTTGGCCTTCGACGGATCGATCGAGTCGGCCTTCGCCAGTGCCGGGAAGTTGCGCCCGTGGTCCTGGTCGAGCTGGTGGATGATCTTCTCCGCCTCGGCCTGGCTCTTCACCAGAATGTGCCGCGCGTGGTACTCGAGCTTGGGAAACTTGGCGAGCTGCTGGTCGTAGATCGCCTGCAGCTCCGCGTCGGTCGGCTGAGCGCTGGCGAGGTACTTGTCCGAAAGCGCCTGTTCGAGCACGTTGAGCCGGGTGAGCTCGAGCATCGCCTGGGTGTGCGGGTCCTTGTCCAGCCCCTGCTTGGTCGCTTCCTGCGCCACCGTCTCGGCGCGGATCAGGCCATCGAGCACCATGGCCCGCTGCTGCGGCGTGAGCTCGCTCGGGGTGCGCCCGCCGGAGATCATCTTGATGTAGGCGTCGTAGAACTGCTGGGTGATCGGCACGCCATTGACGGTGGCCACCGCCG
>JAKAZL010000131.1 GCA_021815925.1 Pseudomonadota bacterium
CCCGCCGCCGGCGGGCACTGGGGCGTCCAGCTCGGGGTCTTCGCCTACCATGTCGATGCGCTGCGGCTCGCGCACCGGGTGCACGCGCGGGGCCTCCCGGTGCACGTCACGAGCCTGACGCTGCGAGGCCGGCGGCTGTGGCGGGTGACCGCCGGGCCGGTGGAGAGTCGGGCGGCCGCGCTGAAGCTCGCCCGCCGGCTGCGCTCGCTGGGTTTGAAGGGCAATCTGCGCCGCCAGTGACCGGGGCCCAAGCGGGGCGCTGCGGGCTCTTGTACAATCCGCGCCCCAGAGACCCCTGCGACCGATGATGCGCCCATCCCGGCAGTCCCGCAGCGACATCCTTCCGCCAACGGACCGTGGCCGCGGCCGCTGCTGCCGTGCGCATCTGCTCTGGCGTGCATGAACACCACCGACTACCTGGTCATCGCGACGATCGTCCTGTCCGCCGTGGTGGGCGCCGTGCGCGGCTTCCTGCGCGAGGCGATCGCGCTCGCGAGCTGGCTGGTGGCGCTGGTACTCGCCTGGCAATTCGCTCCGCGACTGGCGCCGCACCTCGGCGGACTGCTCGCCACCGAGGGGGTGCGCATTTGGGCGGCGCGCGCCATCATCGCCGTGCTGGTGCTGCTGGTCGGCATGGCGATCGGGGCGGTCGTCGGGCACTTCGTGCGCCTGTCGATCTTCAGCGGCACAGACCGTTTTCTCGGCTTTCTGTTCGGCGCCGCCCGCGGCGCGGTGCTGCTCGGGGTGTTCGTCATCCTCGCCGAGCTGCTGCACTTGAACGGCGAGCCCTGGTGGCGTCACTCGATGCTCATTCCCTACGGCAGATCGATCGCGAGTGTGCTGCGCACGCTGGTCGGGGCCGGGGGTCTGTGAGGTAAGTCTATGTGTGGAATCGTCGGCATCGTCGGCAGGAGCGCGGTCAACCAGCGCCTGTACGACGCGCTGACCGTCCTGCAGCACCGTGGCCAGGATGCTGCCGGCATCGTCACCTCTGCCGAGAGCGAGCTGTGTGTGCGCAAGGGCAGCGGTCTGGTGCGGGACGTCTTCCAGCAGCATCATATGCTGGAACTCAAAGGCGATGTCGGCATCGGACACGTGCGCTATCCGACCGCCGGCTGTGACAGAGCCTCAGAGGCGCAGCCGTTCTACGTGAACTCCCCGTACGGCATCTGCCTGGCGCACAACGGCAATCTCACCAATGCCGCCGAGCTCGCCGAGGTTCTCACGCGCGAGGACCGCCGTCACCTCAACACCAGCTCGGACTCCGAGGTGCTGCTGAACGTGTTCGCCTCGGAGCTGCAGCGAATCGGCACGCCGCGCGTCACGGCGGCCGACGTGTTCGCGGCGCTCGAGGCGGTGTATCGCCGCTGCCGTGGCGGTTTTGCCGTGATCGCCATGATCATCGGCCACGGCATCGTCGGTTTCCGCGATCCCAACGGCATCCGCCCGCTGGTGGTCGGCGAGCGCGACACACCGCAGGGCAAGGAATGGATGCTCGCCTCGGAAAGCGTGGCACTCGATAGCCTCGGCTTTCGCCTGGTGCGCGACATCGCCCCCGGCGAGGCGGTGCTGATCGACGAGAGTGGCCGGCTGCACGCGCACCAGTGCGTCGCTGGCGCGCGCCACACGCCGTGCATCTTCGAGTACGTCTACTTCGCGCGACCGGACTCCAAGATCGACAACATCTCTGTCTACCGCGCCCGCATGCGCATGGGCGACCGGCTGGCCGAGAAGATCCTGCGCGAGCGTCCGAATCACGACATCGACGTGGTCGTGCCGATCCCGGATACCAGCCGGACCAGCGCGCTGCAGCTGGCGCAGCGGATCGGCTTGAAGTATCGAGAGGGGTTCACCAAGAACCGCTACATCGGCCGGACCTTCATCATGCCCGGCCAGCAGCAGCGCCAGAAGTCGGTGCGCAGCAAGCTGAACGCGATCGACCTGGAGTTCCGCGGCAAGAACGTGCTGCTGGTCGATGACTCCATCGTGCGCGGCACGACCTCTGCGCAGATCATCGAGCTGGCGCGCGAGGCCGGGGCGCGCAAGGTCTACTTCGCCTCAGCGGCGCCGCCGGTGCGCTACCCGAACGTCTACGGCATCGATATGCCGGCAGCGCGCGAGTTGGTCGCCAGCGGCCGCAGCGACGAGGAGGTCATGCAGCTCATCGGCGCGGACTGGCTGATTTACCAGGACCTGGAGGATCTCATCGCTGCGTGCAAGCACGAGGACTCGCAGGTGGCGGAGTTCGACACCTCGTGCTTCTCCGGCGCCTACGTGACCGGCGACGTGACGCCGCAGTACCTGGAGCGCCTGCAGCGCGAGCGCTCCGATGAGGCCAAGCAGCGCGGCCGCGATGGACGCGGGACGCTGAAAATCGTGCACGGTGGCTGATCGTCCGACACCGGGCGATGCACGTCGAGAGCTGCTGATCGAGCTGTTCCGGGCGGGCCTTGCGCGGGTGGACGCGCGCCGCTGCGTGCGCGAGGCGCTTGGCGCTGCGCCGCCACGCCCGGTGTGGGCGCTGGCGATCGGCAAGGCGGCGGTGTCCATGACACTCGGGGCGCGCGATGCGCTCGGGGACTCGCTCGAGGCGCTGCTGGTCATCACTCCCCCGCGCCACGGCGCCGGTGCGCTCATGGGCATGCCGGGTATTGAAATCCTCGAAAGCGCCCATCCATTGCCCGATGAGCGCTCATTGCGGGCCGGCGCAAGACTGCTCGCCTGGCTCGCGGCGCTGCCGTCCACAGCGAGCCTGTTGTTTCTGATCTCGGGCGGCGCCTCGGCGCTGGTCGAGGTGCCGATGCCCGGGGTCACGCTCGAGCAGATCGCCAACATCGCGCGCCGCGCGCTGGCCGGCGGCCGTGATATCGGATCGCTCAACGCCGAGCGGGCGAGCTGCTCACAGCTCAAGGGCGGACGGCTCGCGGCGCGGCTCGGCGGGCGCGAGGGCCGGGCGTTACTGATCTCCGATGTCCCCGGCGACGACCCGGCTGTCATCGGCTCCGGCATTCTCGCGCCGGCTCCGGGCGGCGATGCCGTGTGGCGGCAAGTGATTGCTTCGATCGACGAGGCGATGGATGCGGTGGTCACGGCCGCACGGGCCCGAGGCCTGACGGTGCGCCGGGCGGTCGGCCGGTTCAGCGGCGATGCGCAGCGCCTGGCGACGCAGTTCACGCATGAGCTCGCGCTCGGCCAGTCGCAGGTGCAGGTGTGGGGCGGGGAGTCGACGGTGCAGCTGCCGCCGGAGCACGGACGCGGCGGGCGCAACCAACACCTGGCGCTCGCGGCGGCCCGGCTGATCGCCGGCTACCCGGATCTGGCGCTGCTCGCGGCCGGTACCGACGGCATCGACGGCACGAGCGAGGATGCCGGCGCGGTGGTTGACGGGGAGACCTGCGCGCGCATTGCCCTGCACGGTCTTGACGCGGACGAGTGCCTGCGCCGAGCTGATTCGGGCACGGCGCTCGCGGCGGCCGGCGCGCTGCTCAGCACCGGTCCGACCGGAACCAACGTGGCGGACCTCGTTATCGGCCTGAAGCAGGTCCCGCAGCGCCCGCCGTTGTGAGCAATTGTAACGATCGGGTGTGTCGCGGCACCTGCGGTGCTGGCGCGCCGCCGGTGCGCTCCGGTATCGTTGAGCGCACGAGAGTCCGGCTATGCGCGAAAATCCCCACCTGCTGATTGTCGACGACGACCGCGAGATCCGCTCGCTGTTGAGTCAGTACCTGGAGAAGGAGGGACTGCGGGTTACTGCGGTGCGCGATGCCCCGGAGATGCGCCGGGCGATGGAGCGCTC
>JAKAZL010000040.1 GCA_021815925.1 Pseudomonadota bacterium
CCCCGCCCGATCCGTCGAGTTCGAATCGTTTTCGGGCGAAGTTGTCGGTGACGGTAGGCGTCATGGCGCTGCAAGCATACCCGGTTCGCCGTCCCGAGCATGACTGAGGGAAGGGGCGGGATCGGCACGCAGGGGGTCGATCGCCCGAGGTATGCCGCCGGACCGGACTGCGGCAACTGCGAACTTGTGCATTGCGCCGGCCGCGCGCAGGCTATCGACGGATGGTGTGCCAGCGCGCTGCTGGGTCAGTGGACTGCGGATTTGCGAACCGTGAGGGGAATGCCGTCATGCGTATCACAAGCTCGTTTCGAATGGTCGCGGCCGCACTGGCCGGGGCATTGATCGTCTCGCTGCCGGTCGAGGCGGCCACGCCCGCGAGCGTGGAGGCGGTCTGGGTGGCGCGGCAGGTTACCTTCATCTACCAGGGATTCACCACCCGCTACTCGTGTGACGGCTTGCGCGATAAGATCCACGCAATGCTCACCCACCTCGGGGCACGCGACCTGAAGGTCCGCGCGATCGGGTGCGCCAGGGTGGTCGGCGTCGAGGACTTTCCCGGTGTCCAAGTCAAAATGGAAGTCCTGTTGCCGGCGACATCGGAGCACGGCAAGACCGGTCCCATCGTTGCGGCGCACTGGCAGAACGTCGTGCTCATGCCGCGCAATTCGAGCATCGACGAGCAGGGCGAGTGTGAGCTGATCGAGCAGTTCAAAGAAACGTTCCTGCCGCTTTTCGCGACCCGCCACATCAGCTATAGCTCGACCTGTATTCCGCACCAAATCACCCTCGGGACGCACCTGAGCGCCGAGGTCCTGATGCCGAGCAAGCCGGCACCGGTGCGCTGAGCGCGCTCGCCGGCGTCGGCCCGGCCGACGCCGGCAGCTATTCCTCCGCTCGGATCGTGCCCGGAATACCGGCGGGCACGGGGGCCGCATCGACGACCGACAGCCGCTTCATCAGCGGTACGATGGCCGCGGACAGGACGGCCCCGATGACCGCGACGACACCCAGACCGTAGAACAGATGGATGTAGAGCGGGAGCGTCTTGACCGGGTCGGTGAGGTTCTGCGGTACGGCGGCATAGGTGGCGACGTAGCCGCCGAGGTACTGGGAAATACCCGTCGCCAGAAACCACGCGCCCATGATGAACCCGCGCAGGCGCGGCCCGACGTAGCGCGAGACCATTGCCAGGCCCAGGCCGCTGATGAGTAGCTCACCGAGGGACTGCAGCGCGTAGCCGCCAATCATCCAGCCGAAGGCGACCTTGCCCTCGACGGCGAACGCGCCGCTCAGAGCGTAAACGAAGAAGCTCACGGCGAGAACGACGAACCCGAGGGCGAACTTCGAGGCGATGTGCAGGTCGCCGCGGCCGCGGCTCATCCAGGTGTACCACCAAGCGAGTATCGGACTCAGGATGAAGATCCAGATCGGATCGAGCGCCTGAACCTGGCCGGCCGGAACCTGGTAATGCAGTCCCAGAACGGTCAGGTGCAGGTCCACGTTGCGCAGCGCGAACAGCGTCAGCGAGGTCGACATCTGCTGATAGAAAATGAAGAACAGGAGCGTTTCCGCCGTCAGAATGACGACCGCCCACAGTCCCTTGCGCTCCTGCTGATTCCCGCGCCAGATGAGAATGGCGAAAATGGCAAGCAGTGCCGCGAAGGCGAGCCAGACGACCGCGCGGGCCACGCTGAGATTCTGAATGATCACCGACACGCAGAACATCGCGAGGAGTGCGCCGGCCACCACCAAGACCATCTTGCCCAACGGAAACGGTGCAAAGTCCGGCTCGGATCCCACGTGCGCCAGGTGGCGGCGCATCACCAGGTAGTTGAGTATGCCGATCACCAGGCCAACCGCGCACACGGCGAAGGCGACGTGCCAGCCGAGCCACAGTGCGATGAGCGGGGTTGCAATCTGTGAGATCGTGGCACCAGTGTTCACCGCCATGTAGTACAGCGTGAAGGCGCTGTCGATCTTCGCCGTGTCCGACTCGTAGAGTTTGGAGATCAGGTTCGCCGGGTTGGCCTTGAAGATTCCGCCACCCACTGCCACGACGCTCAGAGCGGGGAACAGGATCCCGGGATACGGAATGGCGAGCAGGGCATAGCCGATGGCTAGCAGTATGGCCCCCAAAAGCGCCGTGCGCCGGCTGCCGAGAACGCGGTCGCCGATCCATCCGCCCACGGCGGGCACTGCGTACGCCATGGCGCTGAAGGCGCCGAATGTCAGGTTGGCGCGGTCATCGGTGTAGCCGAGCTTCTGCACCATGAACAGTACGACCACGGCGGTCATGCCGTAGTAGCCGAATCGCTCCCACATCTCGATCAGGAACAGCGTGACGAATCCCGGGGTGCGCGAAGGTGTTGTCGTTTGGTTCATGCGCTTACACGGAACAAAAATGATCAGCAGTGTAGTTTATGCGCCTGCTGATTGCCATGCTGGAGCAGAGAGCGGTCGCGGCGGCGTCGAGGTCCTGTGTGCAACCCACACGAGGGCGGCTCGTGGCGCACACGCGTTGACCTATCAGCTTGTTCCCCCAGCGCGTCTGCGCTACATTGAATGGGCCGAGGGGAGATGGCATACCTCCCGAAATCGCTGCGCCAGCGGCTGATGATGCCTGCTTTGCGACCCAGTGACTGGGGAGGTCGGGCCATGCAGCGTTATCTCCGGGAATTCTCCGCCTCCCTGCAGGTTCGGCTCCTGCGCGGCGAGCACTTGATGCTGCTCGGCCCTCGCGGCAGCGGCAAGTCCGAGGTTCTGCAGGAGGTCTACGCACGGCTGCGTCGTTCCGGTGCGCCCTGTGCCTACTGCCCGGTCACGAAATCCCTCGACCATATCACCTGCGCGCTCGAGAGCGCCTACCCCGGCGTTGACACCGATGAGATCACGCGCCGGGCGGCGCGGGTGCGTCTGTGGAATGCGGCCGACCGACGGATGGGGGTGCTCCTGCTGGATGAATTTTGCGGTGTCAGTACCGCGCTGGTCGCATTCCTGCGCAGGCTGCATGGCAAGATTGCCGGGGTGCTGAGCGCCGTTGACGTGGACGATGAGCGCGAACGGCGCGCAGTGCGGCCGTGGCGTTACGGAGCAGCGTCCGTGCGCATGCCGCTGGCCACGAAGACGCAGCTGAGCAAACTGCTGCTGGCGCGCGAGGCTGAGTTCGGTTTGTCCGAGTTTGATGCGCCTGCACGAGCGCGATTCGTGGCCGCAGCGCGCGGCCGGCCGGGCTGGATCGTCGAATGCACCGAACTCGCCCGGCAGCCCCGATACTGGTGCGAGCACGGTCTGCTCGTCAGCGTGCTGTGTATCGATACCGAGGCGGCCGTGCGCTACAGGTCACTTGAGATGCTTCGACCGGATATCCCCCCGCGCGCACAGCGGTGGCCAGTGGCGTACTACGGTCCGCGCGACCAACCAGTCCGGAAGTGACTCCGGGTGTCAGCAGTCGCCCACCGAGGGTGGATCGGAGGCATCGGGATTGATCACGCCGAAGCACGCTGGCGTATAGGCGTAGAAAAGACGAATTTTCTCCGCGTGCAGCAGGTCGAGCAGCTTCTGCACTTCCTCCTGTGTCCCCATGAACTCTACCTCGATGGTCAGGCTGCCGGCGAGTTCGAAGAAGCGGGCCTCATGCAAAACGTGGTGGCGTCCGAAACCGGCCATCGCCTTGAATGCCGAACCGCCGCGCATGCCCAGCTTGTTGCCTTGCTCGAGCAGCCATTCCCAAACAAGGCGTCCATGGTGACGATGATCCTCATGGACGTAGAATCTACAGAAAGAGCCTTGCATCTGCGCATTAACTCCTAGAAACGTGGAAGCGTACGCGCCTTTAACCCGGCTTCGATTGCGATTTGTCGGGGCGATCGCGGGTCGTCAAAAAATTATAAACCCGGGGCCTGCCGTCACGCCACCGCGGCATTCTGTGTGTTGCCGGGGCAGGGCGGCAGAGAGGGCGATGAATTCGCGCGTCGCTTGACGCCGGGCACCTGAAGTGAGCGACGGGTGAAGTGCAGGGAGACTCATCGATTGGGGCGCTTGCAGTCGGTCCCGCAGCGGCTGGGCGGTGGGCGACACCGCCATCCGGAGATGAGGCGCGCGTAAGCAAGGGGGCGGGCACGGGCGAGACGATGTTGGGCACCGCATCAGCGGAAGATGCCTCTGAATGAATTCAGTGAGGCGCGTGACGGTTCACGCCAGGAGGAGCGTGACGTCACAATTGGGTGGTCTCGGGCTCAAGGGCGAGTTTGAGTACGGCGATCGCGGTCGGGTCCACGGCCGCGTCCGCTCATTTTTTTGGAAATGTGCGTACATATGCGTATGCGGTGCGGCAACGCGAGCGAAGATAATTTTGCCAATGACTTTTGTCTGCACGAGCTCGATTTGCGGCCGATTGCGTCTGCCACAAATCGTTGCTATTGCGTTCATTGCTTTTGCGGGGACCGTGACGTTGCCCGCAGCGGGGGCCGACGCTGAGTCATCGTTGACGACAGCGATTGCGGCACGCCTTGCAAGAGCGCCTCTGCCCTCGGCGGCCGGCACTGAGCGTAGCGAAGTTCGGCGTGCACTCCGATCAATCTACGCGACCCAGGACGACCGGGCGCTGTGGAGCAGGAACGGTCGGGCGACGCCCCAGGCCCTGGCGTTGCTCAGTGTTCTGCAGCATGCGGACGACTACGGTCTGAACCCGCATGAATACGCCGCGGATTCGCTCACGGCGGTGGCGCAGCGCGCGACCGCTCAGTCACCCGAGACGACCCGGCGGACACAACTGTGGGCGCAGTTCGACGTCACGCTCACCGCAGAGGCACTGCGGCTGCTCTGTGATCTGCACTTCGGGCGCATCGATGCGCGGTCGGCCGGCTTCCACCTGGCGCATCCGCGCCGGGCGCTCGATTTGCCAGCACTGGTCAGTACGCTGACCCGCACGCCGGACGTCACGAGCGTGCTCGGCTCGGTCCAACCGACCTTCTATGGATATCGGCTTCTGGAGCAGGCTCTCGCCCGCTACCGAGGGTTGGCAGCGCACGATGCGGCGCTGACGCACCTGCCGCCGCTGCCGGGCCGCTCGGTTCGTCCCGGCGGGATGTACCGCGGTGCGCCGGCACTGCGGCGTCGGCTCGCGGCCGTGGGGGACCTGTCTTGGGCGGCGGTGGCCGCCCAAGGCACGGCCTCGGCCGTCGATCTCGATCCGCAGCTGGTGAGCGCACTGGAGCGGTTCCAGCGACGCCATGGCCTGGAGCCGGACGGGGTGCTCGGGCGGGCAACATTCCACGAGCTGACGACACCGTTTGCCGCGCGTGTGGTCCAGATCGAGCTCAACCTCGAGCGGTGGCGATGGCTGCCGGCACTGCATGCGCCGTTGGTGATGGTCAACATCGCGCAGTTCCGGCTGCTCGCGCTGCGATCGTTGTCCGAACAGGCGAGCGACACTCTGCAGATGCGCGTCATCGTTGGACGCTCGAAGCGTTCCGCGCACACCCCGACGTTCACGACGGACATGCTCGATGTGATCTTCCGACCGTACTGGAACGTACCGTCGCGCATCGCGGTGCGCGAGCTGCTGCCGGACATCCGTGCCAGAGCGCGATTCTTCTCCGCTCAGCACCTGCAGATTGTACGGGGCCAGAGCGACTCGGCGAGCCCGGTGCCGCCGACGGCGGGCAACCTGGCGGCGGTCGCGGCCGGACGGCTGCGCCTGCGGCAATTGCCCGGCCCGGACAACGCGCTCGGACTGATCAAGTTCGGGGTCCCCAATCCGTTCGACGTGCTGCTGCACGGGACGCCGGCCGAGCGGCTGTTCACTCATGCCCGCCGGGCGTTCAGTCACGGGTGCATCCGGGTGAGCGATCCGGTGGCCTTGGCGCACTTTGCGCTACGGGATACGGCCGGTGAGTGGACGCTCGAGAAGATCGCTGCTGCGACGCGCGGCCCGGACAATCAACGTGTGAAGCTGGCCCATCCGATTCCGGTGATCGTGGCGTATCTGACCGCCGGCGTCACGGCTGATGGCACGGTCGAGTTCTTCGATGACCTTTATGGTGAGGACCGGCGCCTCGCGGCACGCCTTGGCCTGTCTGGCGTGCGTGCGCTCCAGGCGCGGGTCAGCGAGGCGCCTGCGCGTACCGCGAGCATTGGACCGCCGCGGCTCGAGTTCTCGCCCCCGCAGTGCTGAGGTGCTCCCCGCGGTGCGCCGAGGGGGCCGGCAGACCGCTGCACGGGAATGGGCCGCGCTGTCGATAGGTATTGACCACTATGACATTGCGCACTGGCCTGCTTGGTGAGGCGTGCTTTATCAGGTAAATGATCCTCTGGTTGGCACGGTAATCCGAACGGGCGTCGCAGCAGCCTGCGGCGGGCGAGGTACGCGGCACAAGCCGAACGGAACACGGTGGACGGTAAGAAGCAACAACTGACGGTGTGGTACTGGCTGGGGCTCATCGGTGTGCTCCTCGCCATGCAGTTCTACCTGCTCGGCTCGCGTGCCGCGACCATCCCGTATAGCGAGTTCAAGACCTTGCTCGCCGCCGGCAAGGTGCAGCAGGCGAGCGTCGGTGCGGACACCATCGTCGCCGAGGTCGATGTCACCGGTACCCAGAATCTGCTGCCGGCGGCGGACTACCAGCAGCTGCTCGCGAGGCCGGCCTCGACGAGCCCGACGCTGCGCCGGATCGTGACCGATCGGGTCGAGGATCCTCAACTCACCACGCAGCTGCAGGCCGCTCACGTGACCTACTCCGGCGTGGCGCAGAATCCGTGGCTGCGCACGCTGCTCGGCTGGATCGTGCCGATCGGGCTGCTGGTGCTGGTGTGGGTGTGGATGATGCGTCGCGGCGCGGGCTCCGGATCCGGGCTCATGATGGGCGTCGGGCAGAGCAAGGCGAAGCTGTACGTCGAGTCGCAGACCAAAGTTCGCTTCGCCGACGTGGCGGGGATCGACGAGGCGAAGCAGGAACTCGAGGAGGTCGTACAGTTTCTGCGCAGCCCGGAGCGCTTCCGGGGGCTCGGCGGGAAAATTCCGAAGGGCGTGCTCATCGTCGGTGCCCCGGGCACCGGCAAGACGCTGCTCGCCAAGGCGGTGGCCGGGGAGGCCGGCGTTCCGTTCCTCTCGATCAGCGGCTCGGAGTTCGTCGAGATGTTCGTCGGTGTCGGGGCCGCACGGGTGCGCGACCTGTTCGCCCAGGCCCAGCAGCGCGCGCCGTGCATCATCTTCATCGACGAGCTCGATGCGCTCGGCAAGGCGCGCGGTATCTCGGGACTGAACGGCAACGACGAGCGGGAGCAGACGCTCAATCAGCTCCTGGTGCAGATGGACGGCTTCGATTCGCAGAACGGGGTGATCATCCTCGCCGCGACCAACCGGCCGGAGATCCTCGACCCGGCGCTGCTGCGACCCGGCCGCTTCGATCGGCACGTGGCCATCGATCGTCCGGACATCAAGGGCCGCGAGGCGATTCTCAAGGTCCATGCCAAGAACGTCGTGCTCAGTCCCGAGGTGGATCTGGCGGTGGTGGCGGCGAAGACGCCGGGCTTCGCGGGCGCGGATCTGGCCAACATCGTCAACGAGGCGGCCCTGCACGCGGCGCGCGAGAACAAGAAGGCGGTCGAGCCACGCGACTTCGATGAGGCGATCGACCGGGTGGTCGCCGGGCTGGAGAAGCGCAACCGGGTGATGAATCCGAAGGAGAAGGAGACGGTCGCCTATCACGAGGCCGGCCACGCGCTCGTCGCCGAAAGCCGCGCGCACGCCGATCGAGTGAGCAAGATCTCGATCATTCCGCGGGGCATCGGCGCGCTCGGCTACACGCAGCAGCTGCCCACCGAGGATCGCTATCTGCTCAAGCGCAGCGAGCTGCTCGACCGGCTCGACGTGCTGCTCGGCGGCCGGGTTGCCGAGGAGCTGGTGTACGGCGATGTGTCCACCGGCGCGCAGGACGATCTGCAGCGCGCCACCGACATGGCGCGCCACATGGTCACGCAGTACGGCATGAGCGAGCGGCTCGGGCAGGTGGCCTTCGATTCCACCCGGCCGTCGCCGTTTCTCACCGTCCCGCAGGCCAATCAGTCCGTGAACTACAGCGAGGCCACCGCGCGGGTCATCGACGAGGAGGTCGGACGGTTGATCCGCGAGGCGCACGACCGGGTTACGCAGACCCTCACCCAGCAGCGCGGCTCGCTCGAGGCGCTCGCGCGCCTGCTGCTCGAGAAGGAAGTGGTCGAGCGAAGCGCGCTCGAGGCGCTGCTCGCGAGCCATCGGGGCGCATCCGGCGTGGCCTGAGCCCTCACGATAGTGCGAGTACGGAGCAGCGTACGCGCAGCGCTGGTCGAGTCGACGCCGAGCTGCTAGCGTGCCCAGGCGCTCGATGCGCGGGCGCACCAAACGGCAGGCAGGAGGAGTCATGGCGAAGCAGCACACGACGGCCGGCACGATGAAGGTGGCCCAGGTTCCCGCGCCCGGCGCGGGCTTTCAGATCGTTGAGCGCCCGATCCCCGTGCCCGGACCCGGTCAGGTGCGCATCCAGGTGCAGGCCTGCGGCATCTGCCACAGTGACGCCTTCACTCAGGAGGGCGCCTGGCCCGGCATCCAGTATCCGCGCGTGCCTGGTCATGAGGTCGCCGGCGTGATCGACGCGCTCGGTGCGGGCGTCGGCGCTTGGCGCGCCGGTCAGCGGGTCGGTGTCGGCTGGCACGGTGGCCAGGACAACACCTGCCCGGCGTGCCGGCGAGGGGACTTCCGCAACTGCCGCAGCGTGCAGGTGCCGGGCATCAGTTACGACGGTGGCTATGCCGAGTACATGATCGCCCCGGTCGAGGCGCTGGCAGCCATCCCCGAGAGCCTCGATCCCATCGAGGCGGCGCCGCTGCTGTGCGCCGGGATCACGACCTACAATGCGCTGCGTCATAGCGGGGCGCGCCCGGGCGACTGTGTCGCGGTGCTCGGGATCGGGGGCCTGGGTCATCTGGGGATCCAGTTTGCACACAAATTCGGTTTCCGGACGGTGGCGATCAGCCGTGGCGCCGAGAATGGCGCGCTGGCGCGCAAACTCGGTGCGAGCGCGTATATCGACAGCACCGCCGAGCGAGCGGCCGAGGCGCTGCAGCGCCTCGGCGGGGCGCGGGTGATCCTCGCCACGGCGCCGAATTCGAAGGCGATCACCGAGGTGATCGACGGGCTGGCCCCGCAGGGCACGTTGATCGTCGTGGGGGTCGATGCCGCACCGATCGAGGTCACTCCGCTGCAGCTGATCGGCGGCAGCCGCTCCATCCAGGGCTGGGCGTCTGGCACCCCGAGCGATTCGGAGGACACGCTGCGCTTCGCCGAACTCTCCGGCGTACGCCCCATGGTCGAGACCTATCCGCTGGACAAGGCCGGCGAGGCGTACGCGCGGATGATGAGCGGCAAAGCCGAGTACCGCGTGGTGCTGACGATGTAGAGGGCAGCGACCCTAGAGCGCGGCGAGCGCCTCGGCGCACGGCGTGGCCACTTTCAGCGTCAGGAGCGCATCGGCCCGGGTGCGGCCGAGATTGATCGCGGCGATGGGAATGCCGCGGGCCACCGCCGCCTGCGCGAAGCGGTAACCGGAGTACACCATCAGCGAGGAGCCGACCACCAGCAGTGCCTCGGCGCGCTCCAGTCTGCGCAGTGCCTGCTCCACCCGCTGCGGCGGTACGTTCTCCCCGAAGAAGACCACGTCGGGCTTGAGCACGCCGCCGCAGTGCGTACAGGCCGGCACCACGAACTCATCGAACGGCAATCCGTCGAGGTCCGCATCGCCATCGGGTGCGCTCGGCGCATCGTGCGCACGCCAGCGTGGGTTGCTCTCATCGAGCCGCCTCTGCAACGCCGCGCGGGTGCTGAGCTGCCCGCAGTCCATGCAACGCACCTGGTCGATCCGCCCATGCAGGTCGATCACCCGTTCGCTGCCGGCGGCCTGGTGCAGTCCGTCGACGTTCTGGGTGACCAGCAGTTCGATCCGACCCTCGCGCTCGAGGCGCGCCAGCGCCCGGTGCGCTGCGTTCGGCTGGGCCGCCTGCACGCGCGGCCAGCCCGCGAGACTGCGGGCCCAGTAGCGTTTGCGGATCGCCTCGTTGCCCATGAACACGGCGAAGTTGACCGGCGGCGTGCGCTTCCACTGACCATCGGCATCGCGGTAATCGGGGATCCCCGAGTCGGTGCTGCAGCCGGCGCCGGTGAGTACGAGCAGCCGGCGGTGCCGGGCGAGGAAGGCGTGCAGGGCGTGCTGAGACATGGCCGCTCGGGTGGTGTGCATCACGTGGCCGCGCCGGTGCGGCCCGCCGCACGATGCGCTCGGGCTGACGCATCGGGCGGACGGGGAGCCCCGAGGTGCGCGCGGCGCCGGACAGATGCCCCATAATAGCGGGAAAACACCAGCCTGCCGTGGGGGAGTCGAGAATGAGAGCACTGGCGCCACTGATCGGAGCAGTCCTTGTGGGGGTACTCGCCGCGCCGGCGTTCGCGGGCGCGCCGCCGGATTTCGCCGCGCTGAGCCGCATCGTTGCGGTGTCCGGCTACGAGCAGGGACTCTCGGCGGCGATCGTCCGCCAGCTTGGCGCTGCGGGACTGCATCCGCAGACCGACAACCTGGACGATGTCTGGGTGAGCGTGGGTCACGGCAAGCCGCACCGCCTCATCGTCGCGCCGATCGATCAGCCCGGCTACGTCGTCGGGGCGATCACGGCGCAGGGTTACCTCCGCGTCCAGCGCCTGCCGCAGCGTGAGCCCAATCCGGTGTTCGACACGCTGAGCTTCGCGCAGCCGGTGCATGTGCTGACGCCCCAGGGGCTGCTCAATGGCGGCTTCGCCGGACTCAGCATCCACCTCGCGCCCGGCCATCTCAATCCGCCCTCGATGGCGCCGATCGGCAACCTCTACGTCGACCTCGGCGCGACCTCCGCCGCCGAGGCGCGCGCCGCCGGGGCCGACATTCTTGATCCGATCGCACTCGCACAGCCGCCCATCACCATCGGGGCCGACGACGAGGCGGGGGCGGACGCCGGCGACCGGTTCGGCTGGGAGGCGCTGCTCGAGGCCGCACAGGGGCTCGCGCAGGCGCACGCCCGCGGGACCACCACCATCGCGTTCGTGACCCAGCAGTGGCTGGGCGGACGCGGCCTGGCGCGCGTGCTCACCGAGCTGCCGGCCGAACAAGTGGTCTTCGTCGGCCGGTTGTTCCCGCCGGCGCCGGATTCGGATGGAGCAATCTCCGGTGCGCTCCCCGGTGAGGGCGTGCTCATCGGCACGCGCGCGGCCGGCGGCGGCGGCCTGCCGGATGCACTGCGGACGCTCGCGCACGCCGATCACGTTCCCGCCCGGACGGTTGCGGCGCGCGCACCGCTCATCAGTGGCTTCGGCCCCCGGCCGCAACTGCCGCGCGAGTTCGCCATGCTGGGCGTTCCGACCGTCTATCCGGTCACGCCGGCGGAGACGTTTGCGCGCGCGGACGTCCGCAAGCTCACCCGGCTGATCGAGGACTACGTGGGCGAGCCGGTGACCCCGATGAGTGTCGAGCACGATCCGTTCGATGCGGCGCGTATTGCGCCGCCGGGCAGTGTGCCTGGGGTCCTCGATGTCGCCCGCGCGCCGGACGCTCGGCTGCTGAAGACGCTCGAGACGGTGACGACAGCCTACGGGGCAAGCGGCCACGAGGCCGGCGCCCGAGCGGCGATCCTCAGCCGGCTGCCGGCCTGGGCGCGGCGCCGTGCGCACGTCGATCCAGCAGGCAATCTCGTGCTGCACATCGGCCATGCGGTGCCGGGCGTGCACGCTCCGAGCATACTGTTCGATGCGCACAGCGACGAGATCGGCTATCAGGTCACGCGGATCCGCGGCGATGGCTCGCTCGTGGTGCGCGAGCTCGGCGGCTTCTACGGCCGGTACTATCTCGGTCATGTCATGCTGGTGCACCTGCCCGATGGACGCAGCGTCGGGGCGGTGCTGGGGCTGCCCGCCGGGTGGGATCACCCCGGCTTCAAGTGGCCGCCGGCGCTGAGCACGCTCAGCGAGCCCGCCGAGGCCTACGTGGGCACCGACTCGCGCGCGGCCACCGAACGGCTCGGTATCCGGGTGGGGGACTTCCTCACCATCCCGAAGGTCTACCGGCCGCTGCTGGGCTCGCATTTCCAGGCCCGCAGCACCGATGACCGGGCTGGCGACACGGCCCTGATCGAGGCGGTGCGGGCGCTCGGACCGGATTTCGCGCGTCAGCATCCAGGCCGGCAGTTGACTTTCCTGTGGGCAACCCGCGAGGAAGTCGGGCTGCAGGGAGCGGCCGCCTACGCGGCGCGCGTGGCCAAGCTCGGGCGCGAGCCCGATGTGGTGTTCGCGGTCGACATGTTCGTCAGCAGCCAGTCGCCGCTCGAGACGGGCCGCTACGGTGATCAGCCGCTCGGCGCTGGTTTCGTGGTGCGCGCCGTGGATCTGTCGCACGTTGATTCACCGGCAGATGTGCAGCGGGTCGTGGCGCTTGCCCGGGCGCACGGCATCGCCGTGCAGTACGGCATTACCGGCGGCGGCAACGACTCTGCGGTGTACACCCGCTATGGCGTCAATGCCGTGGCGCTCGGCTGGCCGACCAAGTACTCGCACTCTCCGGCCGAGGAAGCCGACACGCGCGACGTGGATGGGCTGGCGCGCATCTGCACCGTGCTCGCAAAGAACTGGTAGGCGCCGGCGGTCATGGCGGCGCGCCCATGCGGGGCGTGCCCGCCTGCCGCTCAGCGCGGCGGCGGACTCACGCCGGACGCGGCCTGCACGATCTGGATCTCGAGCGAGCGCTCGGCTTTGAGGGAGTTGGCGATGAGGCAGGCGCGGTCGGCCTGACGCAGCAGCCGCCTGGCGCGCGCCGCATCGGCGCCCGGTGCGAGGGTCAGGCGCGCCCGCAGCGATACGCGCGTGAACTGCGCTACCCGCTCACGCTTCTCGAGCAGACCCTCGGCGCGGCACTCGAGCTGTTGCCAGCCGAACAGCGCCGCACCCGTGACGGCACGGAAGGTGAAGATGAAGCAGTCGGCGAGCGCCGCGACCAGCAGCGCCTCGGGCGACCAGGCATCCCCGGGCCCGCCAAACTGGCGCGCCGGAGTACTCGTGAACGCCACAGCTCCCGGTGTCGCCAGGACGACCCCACCGGAAAACCCTCCACTGGCTTCTGCCGTATAGGTATGCGGATAAGGCTCTGCTGAGCTCTTCAGGGCCACGCGTAGCCGACATCCAGGATGTACTGATGCATGCGCAGCGTGATGGTCTGGGTCGGGTCGAAGGTATTGGGCCCCACCACTGTGTGGTTGGGCGCGTAGGTGAACGCTGCAGTGAACTGGCCGCCGCCGCTGTCATGATGGGTCAACCCGACAGCGATGTGGTCCTGAATCACTCCCGGTGCGAGGATGTTCAAGGTGACCTGCGAGCTCGGAATGGGTTGCGTTCCGTGGCTCACGCCGAAGCGTGCGGTCCAGGCCGGGTCGATCCGCCAGCGCATGCCGAGCTTGAAGACCGTCATGTCGCGCCAGCCGAAGCCCGGTCCGTTTGGACCGCCGAGGCAGCTCGAGAGACTCGTTCCGCCAGCACCGGCTGTCGGGCAGGCGAACAGGTTGGCCACCGGATTGCCGACCGAGGAGACGCCGCTGTACCAGATTCTCTGGGTATCGAAGCTCACCGCGAGCGGCGCACTCGGCTTGTAGGTGACGCCGAGGGTCGCCGAGGCGGGGATGTCGAACGAGCCGCCGCCGGCGAACAGATCCGCATAGCGGGTGAGCTTGGACATGTACATCTTGGAGGTATAGGCGGCCGCGAACGCCCACTGCTGCACGGGCCGCCACTCCAGGCCGACGGCCACGCCGCCCCCGTAGGACATCTCATGACCGTTGTTGGTGAGGGCCGTGGGGATGACGTTACCGCCGCTTGCCGCGAAGGTTTCGGTGTAGCCGGCAAACGCCCCCAGACCCCGGGCCTCGAAGCGCTGCATCGCGCCAATAAGCGAGACACCGAGGGCGAGGTGCCGCTCGTCGAAGGTGTGCACGTAGCTGGCGTTGAGAAATCCCTGCATCAGGTCCACCCCGGCAATGCCGGTGCCGTAGGTGCCGGGCAGGCGGCTGACCGGGGCCGGTCCGGGACCGTCCGGGTCGAACGTCGCGGTCCCGCCGACCCACTTGGTGTTCATGCCGCCGCGCCCGTAAAAGGCGATGCCGAGCTGATCCTGGGCATCGAGCTGGTGGCGCCAGGCGATGTACGGAATGGGAAAGAACTTGTTGGCGCTGCTGAGGGCGTTCGGTCCGATCGTGAACGCGCCACCATTGCCATTGGCGAGACTTGCCGAGGTCGTGTAGCTGCGATCGGGGCTGAACACCTCGAGCCCGACCTCGAGGCTGTCGTGCACGAAGGCGAGTCCGGCGGGGTTGGTGGCGATGATCATCACCTCGGCCGGATCGGCGCTGCCTGCGCCGGCCATGCCGGCGCTCTTGGCCCCGACGGCGTCGGTGAAGTATCCGTTGGTGGCCTGCGCCGTAGCGGCGAGCAGGAGAGATCCGACGAGCCCGGTAAGCCTGAAGTCGAGCTTCATATCAACCCCCTCGAGGGTTTGCCCGCGCTGCGGGCGTTGGATCGGCGTTGCGCCGCGCCGCCTCAGCCGGTACGACGTATCACGAAGCGATAGACATTTCCTTCGGTGGACGATTCGACGAGTTCGTTGCCGGTCGTGCGGCAGAAGGCCTGGAAGTCCTTGACCGAGCCCGGATCGGTGGCGAGCACCTCGAGGGTGCCGCCGGCCGGCAGGGCGGTGAGCGCCTTCTTCGCCCGCAGGATCGGCAGCGGGCAGTTGAGTCCCTTCGCGTCGAGTGTTTGATCTGCCATGGGGCGTTGCCGATGAAATCGGCCCTTTGCTGGTGGATGATTCAGATGAACAGGTTGATGTCCGATTGAGTGGCGACCTCGATGTAAGTGGCGGCGCCACCGAGCTCCGGACCTTCGATCATGTCGGCGAGCGTATACTCGAACAGATCCATCGTCATTTGGCAGGCAATCATGCGCACCTCGGACTCGAGGGCGAGGGCGCGCAGATCGCTGATCGAGGCGACGCCCTTCTTCTGCATGAGGTTTTTCATCATCTTGGAGGCCGCCGCCTCCATGCCTGGCACGACACTTGCTAGGTTGGGCATTCCCATGTGCATGCCGCCCATCGGCATCTTCATCGCGGGGTTGCCGAGCGGCGAGAGGCGCAGGTCCAGGTTCTTCAACAGCAGTGGCAGGCCGTAGAAGGTGAAGAACATCGTGACATCCAGGCCCATCGCGGCGGCCGTGGTCGCCAGGATGAACGGCGGGTACGCCCAGTCGAGCGTGCCCTTGGTGACGATGATCGACATGCTCTTGCCGCCGGAGCTGCGCTGGGCACTATCGGAAGACATGGCCTCGCTCCCACCGTGTTGGCTGCCGGCAGCAGCCTTGGACGGAAAATATCACTATTTTATAAATTAGCAAATAGTGATAAGGTTTTTCCACGCTGTAATAAGGTGTTTCCACATGGCGTTGGTGGCGGGTCACGGACCATGAGTTGGCTGGAACAGCTCCGCGGCATCGAGGAGTTGGAAGATGCGCCGCTCGATGGCGAGCTTGTTGCCGAGCTCGAACGCGCGGGCGCGATGGTTGCGGCCCGGCCGATCCGCTTCTCCACCCCGACGTTCAAGGATTACGCCAGCACGGAGCTGCGCGGCTGCTCGCGGAACAGTTTTCCGGCCTTTTCCATCACCGCCGGCGCCTGCGGACTCAACTGCGAGCACTGCCGGGCGAAGATCCTCGAGCCGATGCTGCCGGCGACTACCCCGGAGATGCTCGATCGCAAGGTGCGCGAGATGATCGAGCGGCAGGGATTGCAGGGTTTTTTGCTCTCCGGCGGCTCGAATCGGCGCAACGAGATCCGCTACGAGCGTTTCTTTCCTGTGCTCGAGCGGTTGCGACGGGACCATCCGCAGCTGCGGATCGCGATTCATACGGCCCTCACTGACCGGCGGGGTGCGCTCGCGATGGAATCGGCCGGGGTCGATACCGCGATGATGGACGTGATCGGAGCTGCGGAGACGATTCGCGAGGTCTATCACCTCGATCGGCCGGTCGAAGATTTCGAGGCGACGCTCGCGGCGCTGTGCGAGACGACCATGCAGGTGGTGCCGCACATCGTCATCGGGCTCCATTTCGGTCGCGTGCTCGGGGAGGCGACGGCGCTCGATATCGTCAGCCGCCACCCGGTCAACTCCCTGGTGCTGGTGGTCGTGATGCCGTTCTACGCCACGCCGGGAACGTTCGCGGTTCCGGATACGAGTGAGGTCGGGCGGATTTTCGCTGAGGCCCGCCTCCGCCTCGGGGGGCGCGGCGTGCTGCTCGGCTGCGCCCGGCCGCCGGGGATGCACAAGCGCGTCACGGACGCGTATGCCGTGCTCGCCGGACTCGACGGCATTGCCTTTCCCGCCGACGGGGCGGTGTCGGTCGCGGCGGCTATCGGCCGCCCCTTCGAGCAGCAGCACGCCTGTTGTTCGATCAAACTCGGTCACGGCCCGGCTCAGGCTCGCGCCTCTTCCTGCGCGAGTGCGGGTCAGGCCGCAGATCTGCTCACGGGAACGGGAGTCAGTGCATGAGCTGTCTGAAGCACGGCGGTGAGAGCCCGCCGGCACATGGCGCGGGCGAGTTCAACGGCTACGAGCTGATGCAGCCACGCATGCCAACGCCCACGCCGCTCGAGCGGCGCAACGGCGGGCGGGTTAAATCGGCGGATGTGCCACCGGCCGGGGTTTATCTGCCGAACAACAACGTGCTCGCCCCGCACATGCGCTCGCCGGAGTACGTACAGCTGTCGACCGCTGCGGCCATGACGCTCGGGATCATGGCTGGGAAGATGTATCGCTGCGAGTGCACGCGCTGTCTGAATCTGCTGCTCACCTATCCGGAGGGCTGCCGTGCCAACTGTGCCTACTGCGGACTCGCACGGCACCGTGAGGCGGAGCGCGATTACGCCGATCGGAATTTCATCCGGGTGGACTGGCCGGCCGTGCCGGTCGAGCAGATCGTCGAGATCGTGGCGCGCGACGGAGCGGCAAGCGCGTTTCACCGCATGTGCATCTCGATGATCACCCATCCGCGCTCGGATGCCGATACGGTGGCGGTGCTGCGCGCCTGGACGCGCCGCATCGACCCGGGGAGCATACCGGTGTCGATTCTCTCCAACCCCACCACCATGGAGCGCGAGGACGTGGTGCGGCTGAAGGAGCTCGGTGCGGATATCTTCACCGTGGCACTCGATGCGGCGACGCCGGCGATCTTCGACCGCACGCGCGGCAAAGGCGTGCAGTCGCCGCACAAGTGGAGCAAGTACTGGGAGATCCTGCACATCGCGCGCGAGGTGTTCGGTCCACAGAAGTTCGGCGCACATATCATCATCGGCATGGGTGAGAGCGAGTTCGAGGCGCTCGAGCTGGTGCAGACGCTGGTCGACCTCGGCGGTCACAGCCACATGTTCTGCTTCTTCCCGGAGAAAGGCTCCCTGATGGATCACCTGCCGGCCACCCCGCGCGATCAATGGCGGCGGGTGCAGCTCGCCCGCTACCTCATCGACTACGCCGGGGTGCGGCTCGAGCAGATGCGCTTCGATGCGGAGGGCAGGGTGATCGACTACGGTGTTGCCCCGGCGTTGCTCGAGCAGGTGATCTCCGAGGGCGTGGCGTTTCGCACGTCCGGTTGCCCGGGCAAGTTTCGCGACGACATCTCCGCCTGTGACCGTCCCTACGGCGATTCCCCGCCGAGTAATATCGCGAGCTTCCCCTTCGCGCCCGGTCGGGCCGACCTGCGCCGCATCCGCCGTCAGCTGCGCATTCCGGTGGTGCGGGAGGATTCGTGAGGCGAGCGTTCCGCGTGATCGATGTCGGGCTGCGGACCGGGCGGTTCAATATCGCCTTCGACCAGGCGATGCTCGAGCTGCACCAGGAGGGTTGCATCGGGGATTCGCTGCGCTTCATCCACTTCGAGCCGGTGGCGCTCGTGGGGCGGCACCAGTCTCTCGGGGCCGAGCTGGACCTCGCTTACTGTCGCGCGAACGGCATCCAGACCGGACGACGAATCACCGGCGGCGGGGCGATCTACCTCGACCGCGGGCAGCTCGGCTGGGCGATGGTGTTCGGGCGCGACGCCTTCGGGGGAGCCTCCCTCCCGGAGGTGGCACGACAGCTGTGCGAGGCGGCTGCGGCCGGACTGCGCACGCTCGGGATCGACGCGCGCTTCCGCCCACGCAACGACATCGAGG
>JAKAZL010000132.1 GCA_021815925.1 Pseudomonadota bacterium
CTGAGCCTGGTGACGCGCACCTTCGCCCTGGCGCAGCACGGTATTTCCCTGGTCAGCTTTGCCGTCATGCTCGCCGCGTTCTCGCCGTGGGCGGTCCTGGCGCTGCTCGCCGCCGGCCTGCCGGCGTTCATCGCCGAGGCGAAGTTCTCCGGCGATGCCTTCCGGCTGTTCCGCTGGCGCTCGCCCGAGACCCGCATGCAGATGTACCTGGAGACGGTGCTTGCCCGGGAGGATTACGCCAAGGAGGTCAAGCTGTACGGGCTCGGTCCGCGGCTGCTCGGGCGCTATCGGGACATCTTCCAGCGTCTGTACCGGGCCGACCGCGCGCTCACCCTGCGCCGCGGTGCCTGGGGCCTGTTGCTCGGGCTGCTGGCCACCGGCACGCTCTATGCGGCCTATCTGTGGATCGCCCTGAGTGCGGTGCGTCGGGTGATCACGCTCGGGCAGATGACCATGTATCTGGCGGCCTTTCGCCAGGGACAGGCGGCCGTTTCGGCGATGCTCGGAGCGATCGGCGGGATGTACGAGGACAACCTGTATCTGTCGACGCTCTACGAGTACCTCGACACGTATGTGCCACCGCCTCCGGGGGCGTTGCGCCAGGGGCCGCAGCCCCGCGACGGCATCCGCTTCGAGGACGTGAGTTTTGCTTATCCGGGAGCCGAGGAGCCGGCGCTCGAGCACATCACGCTGCACCTGCGCCCGGGGCAGAGCCTTGCCCTGGTCGGGGAGAACGGCTCGGGCAAGACCACGCTGATCAAATTGCTGACACGACTGTACGCGCCGACTGCCGGGCGCATCCTGCTCGACGGCGCTGACCTGGCCGAATGGGATGCGCAGCGGCTGCGCGAGCGCATCGGGGTGATCTTCCAGGATTTTGCCCGCTACCAGCTGCCGGTCGGGCACAACATCGGCGCCGGGGACGTGCAGGCCTTCGAGGACGAGGCACGCTGGCGCGAGGCGGCCACGCAGGGGCGCGCCAGCGAGTTCATCGAGTCGCTGCCGGCCGGATACCACACGCAACTCGGCAAGTGGTTCCAGGACGGCCGCGAACTGTCCGGCGGCCAGTGGCAGAAGGTCGCCCTGTCGCGCGCCCTCATGCGCACCAGCGCCGATGTGCTCGTTCTCGATGAGCCGACTGCGGCGATGGACGCGCAGGCCGAGGCGGAGGTCTTCGAGCGGGTCCGTCAGCTTGCCCGCGAGCGCATGACCATCCTCATCTCGCACCGCTTCTCCACCGTGCGCATGGCCGACCAGATCGTGGTGCTCGAACACGGCCGCATCCTGGAGCAGGGCAGCCATGAACAGCTGATGCGCGCCGATGGGCTGTATGCGCGTCTGTTCGGTCTGCAGGCGCGCGGCTACCGCTAGCCGGCAAACCGTGGATTTTTTTTATTGTTATGATAATGTGATATAAAATTTGCCGTCGGTTGACGTGGCGCAGGGGGAATCATGGATTTCTCGCTCACCGAAGAACAACAGCTCATCATCAAGACGACCCGGGACTTCGTCCGCCGGGAGCTCTGTCCGCACGAGGCCGAGGTCGAGGCGAGCGGACGGCTGCGGCCCGAGCTGCACGCGCAGCTGAAGGCGAAGGCCATCGCCGCCGGGCTGTACGCGGCCAACATGCCGGTGGAGGTCGGCGGTGGCGGACTCGACCCGGTGAGCTGGGTGCTGTACGAGAAGGAGCTCAGCTACACCAGCTACGTGCTGCACTACGCCTGCGTCGGCCGGCCGTCGAACATCCTGCTCGCCTGCGAGGGCGAGCAGCGCGAGCGCTATCTGCTGCCGACCGTGCGCGGCGAGCGCACCGAGTGTCTGGCCATGACCGAACCAGGCGCCGGTTCGGACCTGCGCGGGATGAAGACGACCGCGGTCCTGCAGGGCGATGAGCTGGTGATCAACGGCACCAAGCACTTCATCAGCCACGCCGACCACTCCGACTTCGTCATCCTGTTTGCCGCCTCGGGCGAGGAGAATACCGCGCGCGGTCCGCGCCGGCGCATCACCGCGCTGCTGGTCGACATGGGCACGCCGGGCTTCGAGGTGCTGCCCGGCTACCAGAACGTCTCGCACCGCGGCTACACCAACAGCATCCTGCGCTTCACCGACTGCCGTGTGCCGAGGTCGGCCGTGCTCGGCGAGCTGCACAAGGGCTTCGAGGTCGCCAACACCTGGCTCGGCGCAACACGCCTGCAGGTGGCGGCCGGCTGCCTGGGGCGCGCCGAGCGGGCGCTCGAGCTCGCCAAGCAGTGGGCCGTGGACCGGGTGCAGTTCGGCCAGCAGATCGGCAAGTTCCAGGGCGTGGGCTTCAAGCTGGCCGACATGGCCGTGGAGCTGCGCGCCGCGGAGCTGCTGACGCTCGAGGCGGCCTGGAAGCTCGGTCAGGGCACGGCCGCGGAGATGGACATGGCGATCGCCAAGCTGAAGGCGACCGAAATGCTCGCCATGGTCGCGGACGAGGCGTTGCAGATCCATGGCGGCATGGGCCTGATGAGCGAGCTGCCGCTCGAGCGCATCTGGCGCGACGCGCGCATCGAGCGCATCTGGGACGGCACCAGCGAGGTGCAGCGCCACATCATATCGCGCTCGCTGCTGCGCCCCCTCGGGGGCTGATCGGACCGCGTCGGCTCGCTCAGCGGCCCTGCCAGCTCGGCGGGCGCTTCTCGGAGAACGCGCGCGCGCCCTCCTTCAGGTCCTCCGAGCGCAGCACCTTCTGCACCGCATCGAGGCTGTCGTGCAGCTCGAATGCCGGGTGCTCCGCGACCATCTCGCTGTGGCGCAGCAACTGCTTGATCGCCGGGAACAGCAGCGGCGGGCCGGCCGCGAGCTGCCGGGCGATCTCACGCGCTTTGGCGAGCGCCGCGCCGCGCGCCACTACGTGGTTGACCAGCCCCCAGTGCTTCGCCTCGGCGGCATCCATCCACCGGCCGGTCATCAGGAACTCCACCGCCACGTGATACGGGATGCGCCGACGCAGCTTGATTGTGCCGGCATCCGCCAATACGCCGACGTTGATTTCAGGCAACGCGAAGCGCGCATGATCCTCCGCCACGATGATGTCGCAGCCGAGCATGATCTCGAAGCCCCCGCCGCAGGCGATGCCGTTGATGGCGGCGATCAGCGGCTTGTCGAGGTTGCGCGGATGGTTCAATCCGCCGAAGCCGCCGCTGCCCCAGTCCGAGTCCGACCGTTCCCCGCCGGCGGCGGCCTTGAGGTCCCAGCCGGCGCTGAAGAACCGCTCGCCACCGCCCGTCACAATCGCCACGCGCAGTGCCGGGTCGTCGCGGAACGCGCTGAACACCTCGTTCAGCCGGCGGCTGGCCGGCAGGTCGATCGCATTCGCCTTGGGCCGATCGATCGTCACCTCGAGTACCGCGCCGTCGACGGCCGTGCGCACACCCGCCGCCTCATTGACTTGAACCATATCAGGACTCCTCACTCAGGCGGACCAACGCATCGACCGCGACGGCGCCGAGGCCGGCGGGGCGGACGATGACCGGATTCAGATCGAGCTCGAGCAGCCGCTCGAGATGATCCTGCGCGTAGCGCGCGCAGGCGAGCGCCGCGTCGATGAGCGCCGGCAGGTCGCCGGCCGGCCGGCCGCGGTAGCCGGCGAGCAGCCGCGCGACACCAAGCCCGCGAATCGCGTGTTCGATGCGCCCGGCGGTGAACGGCGGCAGCAGCACGGCGGTGTCGGC
>JAKAZL010000041.1:0-4401 GCA_021815925.1 Pseudomonadota bacterium
CCATCGTCACTGCAGCCGACCAACAGGTGTTGGTGCGGCCCGAGCGCGAGCCCCGCCGGCATGCAGCGCGGCACCGGCAGATAGCGCAGCACCCTGCGCGTCCTGGGGTCAATCACCGCCACCGCGCCGCGCGCCTTGTCGTGATCGAGCGAGGGAATGGACAGGTAGATCAGACCCGTGGCCGGATCCCACAGCGACTGCTCCGCGCCGTCCGTGGCGCGGCTCAGCACGAGCCGGCCGAGCACCCGGTGCGTGCGGGTGGAGATGAAGCTCACGAACGGCGGGTCATCGGCGTTGTTCACCGCCACGACCAGGTGGTCGCGCGGGTCGTAGCTCATCTCATCGGTGCGCTTTGTTCCGCCGGTGGGGATGCGGGCGATCACCCGACGCGTGCGCAGGTCGATGACCTTCACCGAGCTGTCCCCGTCGGCGGCCCAGAACTGCCCGGGCCCGACCGCGACCACCCCGTTCGGTCCTGCCGCATCGAACCCCTTGGCCGGGTTATAGCCGGTAAAACCCGTGGCGCGGCCGAGATACTGCCCGGTGGCGGCGCGGAAAAAATCCACCGCCGCATTGGAGCGATCGGCGAGCGCATAGACCCCGGCGGCATTGACGAAGCCGATGTCAAAGACCGCCAGCGGCTGACCGGGCACCGATAGCGTTGCGAGGCGCTCGAGCGGGGCGGCACGGGGCGCGGCGCGCGCGGCGCTGCCGCAGAGGGCGAGGCCCGCCGCGAGGGCGAGCAGCGCGGGCACGGAGCGGATCGGGGTCATGGCGGTTATCCTTCTCAGCGGAGCGGTTTAGGCACGATAATGCCCGAGTGCTGACCAAGTCCTGACGCCCCGCGCGGCGCCGGTGAGCGGCCAGGCACCCCCGGCAGTCCGCAGCGCGGCGGAACCCCACGACGGCCGCCGGGTCGAAGCGCAGGCCGCAAAGGCCTTCCCATTCCCAATCGGAGCTCATCATGGATTACCAGACCGCAGAGAACCAGGCCGTGCAGCTGCAGAACCAGGCCAACCAGGTGGCCGAGAGCGTCAAGGGCCTCGCCGCGAAGCTGCAGGCGAAACTGACCGATCAGACGCTCGCCCGCGAGCTGATGCTCGATCTGCGGGAGACGGCCGTCTCGATCCAGCAGCAGAACCAGTCCGCGCTGATGCTCATCCAGCAGATGGCCGAGTACATCCACGGCCTGGAGTCGCACCTCAATGCGCAGCCGCAGCCCACCTACCCGACCCGCGGCTGGTCGGCGCAGCCCTACGCGGGCACCGGCGGCGGCTTCATGGGCAACGTCATGTCGGGACTGGGCATGGGCGCAGGGTTCGGCCTGGCGAGCGACCTCGTGGGCAGCCTGTTCAACGCCCTCTGAGCGCCCCGCGGCGCATGCCCGGGCCGGTGGCGGCCCGGGCATGTCATACTCGAACTCCTGCGTCTCGCCGCTGCGGAGCCCGCGTGTCGTCCTCGCGCCCGAGCGCTGCCGTCCCGAAGGCAGCGCGCTGATGCCGGTCTTTGCGCTGATCTCGGCGGTCATCACCGTCGTGGCGTTGAGCGCCTACGCCAATCACAAGCTGGTCCGCCTGCCCGACTCCATCGGCATCACGGTGGTGGCGCTGCTGCTGTCGGTCGGCGCGGTGACCGTCGGGGAGTTCGTGCCGCCGGTCTCCGCCTGGGGCGAGCGGCTGGTGCACGGGGTCAACTTCCCGGCACTGGTGTTCCACGGCTTGCTCGGACTGCTGCTGTTCGCCGGCAGCCTGCAGGTCGACGTGGTGGCCCTGCGCCGCGCGCGCTGGGTCGTGCTGCTGCTCGCCACCGCGGGCGTGGCGCTCTCGACCGCGCTGATCGGCGGGAGCTTCTTCTATCTGACCCGCCTGCTCGGCCTGCCGATCTCGCTGCGCGAGAGTCTGCTGTTCGGCGCGCTGATCTCCCCGACCGACCCCATTGCCGTGCTCGGGCTGCTCGGCAAGGCGCGCGTGCCGCCCACGCTGCTGACGCAGATCACCGGCGAGGCGCTGTTCAACGACGGCACCGGCGTGGTGCTGTTCGCCGTGCTGCTGGCGCTCGGCGGAACCGGACAGATCAGCGCCGCGCACGTCGCGGCGCTGTTCGCTCGTCAGGTGATCGGCGGCCTCGCCTTCGGGGCGACCGTCGGCTTCGGCGCCGTGGCGCTGCTGCGCACCGTAGACAGCTCCGAGGTCCAGATCCTCCTCACGCTCGCGCTCGCCACGGCCGGTTATGCCGCCGCCGAGGCACTGTCGGTCTCAGCGCCGCTCGCCGCGGTCATCATGGGACTCGCAGTGGGCGGCACCGGACGCGCCGGCATCGCCGCGCCGCTGCGCGAGCGGCTGTTCCAGTTCTGGCAGCTCACCGATGATCTGCTGAACCTGCTGCTGTTCGCGTTGGTCGGCCTGCAGCTCATGGCGCTCGCCGCGACAGTGCGCGCCTACCTCGTGCCGGCGGCGATTGCGCTGCCGCTGGTGCTGCTCGCCCGCTACGTCAGTGTCGGGGTGCCCACCGTGCTGCTGCGCGGTGTGCAGCGCTTCGAGCCGCACTTCGTGAAGCTCATGACCTGGGCCGGCCTGCGCGGAGCGCTGTCGATCGCGCTCGCGCTGTCCCTGCCGGCAGGGCCCGCGCGGGCGTTGATCGTGACCGCGACCTACCTCATCGCGGTGTTCAGCATCCTGGTGCAGGCCACCACCGTCGGGCCCCTCGCCCGACGGTGGCTGCACACCAGTTCCTAACGAGCGCGGCCGCTCAGGTCCACCCGCCGTCCCCGCCGCCGCTGTCCCAGCCACCGCCGTCGCCGCCCCCGCCGCTGTCCCAGGAGCTGGCGTCGTTGAGGCCGAAGTCATTGCCGCCGAGATCGGCGTTCGCCTGCGGATCGATGGCCGGCGCCGCGTTGGCATCCGGGATCAGGCCGCCGCCGGCGTTGCCACCGAGCATGTGCCCGACCAGCGCCTCGCCGGCCGCCACGCCCGCGCCGATGGCCAGTCCCGAGGCGAGACCGCCCATGACGCCCGAGCCGCCCGGGGCATAGCCAGGCGGGTAACCGGCGGGCGGGTAGCCCCCGGGGGGCATGCCCATCGGCGCCATCGGACCGCCCGCCATGCCCGGCGGGCCGCCGTAGCTCGCCATCGCCATCCGTCGGCGCACGATCAACCAGACCACGATGACGCCCCCGATGAGCAGCAGCGCCCAGCCGAGGTTCGAGGAGTGCCGCGTGCGCGCCGCCGCGGGGGCGATGCCAAGCTCCCTCTGCAGCTGGCGCACCGCACGGGGATTGGCGAAGGGCAGCCCCGGCGCGAGTGCCTGTGCACGCGCGAGCTCACTGCGCGCGGTGCCGAAGTTGCCGGCGCGTGCGGCGACCTCGGCGGCAACCCAGTGCGCGTTGGCACTGTTGGGATGATCGCGGAGCACCTGGGCGACCATCTGCTGGGCCTGCGCGATGTTGCCCGCCTGCGTGGCGAGGTAGATCTGGTGGGCGGTCGGATCGGCGGCCAGGGCCACCCCGATGCCGAGCCCGAGCGCGAGCAGCACGCCAAGGGGAAATCGCAGTCGCTTTGACATCATCACGGTCATCTCAAGTGGCAGACCCCGTCGGGTCCTGAAACGTGGCGCCGGACCAAGCCGTCCGGTCTCCTTGAGGAATGTGGGGTCGGCCCGGTCGGGGCGCAAGGCCCGCCCGGCCGAGGGTGCTCAGGCCTTCATCTGTAGCGTGACCGTTGGCCGCGGCGCCGATCCGTCCTCGACCTCGGCCAGCAGCGCCCGCACGTGCGCCCGGCCGCGGCGGCAGGCCGCAGGGAGGTCCTCCCCCGCAGCGAGCGCGGCCGCGATGGCCGAGGCCAGCGCGCAGCCGGTGCCGCGGCGGGCGGCCCTGAGGCGCGCAGCGCTGAGCCACACCGGCTCTCGGTCCGGCTGCACGAGCACATCGGCGGCCGCAACGCCCGAGGCATGTCCGCCTTTGACCAGCACGGCGCGCACGCCCTGCTCGAGCAGGCGCTGGGCCCACTCGAGGATGCGCGCCGGGGCCGGGTCGGGCTCGGGCCGGACCCCGGCGAGCTCGGCGGCTTCGGGGAGATTCGGGGTGAGCAGCGTGGTGAGCGGGAACAGGCGCTCGCGCAGCCGCTCGTAGCCCTCATCCTCGAGCAGCGCCGCGCCGGAGGAGGCGCGCAGCACCGGGTCGAGCACCACCGGCACCGCCGGTGCGTTGCCGAGCGCATCGGCAACCGCCTCGAGCGTCGCGCGATCGACGAGCATGCCGATCTTCACCGCATCGATGCGGCGCGTGGCGAACGCCGCCTCGATCTGCGCACGCACGTCGGCGGACGGCACGCGGTGGATGGCGAGGACGCGTGCATCGGTCTGCGCGGTCACCGCCGTCAGTGCGCAGAGCGCCTCGGCGCCCAT
>JAKAZL010000041.1:4501-8267 GCA_021815925.1 Pseudomonadota bacterium
GGCGCGTGGCGAACGCCGCCTCGATCTGCGCACGCACGTCGGCGGACGGCACGCGGTGGATGGCGAGGACGCGTGCATCGGTCTGCGCGGTCACCGCCGTCAGTGCGCAGAGCGCCTCGGCGCCCATTGCCTCGAGACTGCGCACGTCGCGCGTGAGGCCGGCCCCGCCGCTGCTGTCGGAGCCGGCGATCACCAGGACTGTGGGACGCGGCGGGGCCATCGGCTCACTCCCCGAGCGCGAGCAGCGCCACCTCGCCCGCGCGGCGCGCGAGCAGCGCGCGCCCGGCGCGCCAGGCACGGATTCCGGAGCGACAGCACAGTACGACGCGCGCCGCGGGCGGCAACGCCTGCGCGGGGAGTTCCTCCACCGAGCAGCGCAGCGCCTGCGTGAACGGGGAGACCGGTGCCTCCTCGCGCGAGCGCAGATCGATCACCATGTCCTCGGGACGCACCTCCCCAAGGGCGATGAAGCGCAGCTGCGGCTCGGGTGGCTCGTCCGCCGCGGCGAAGGAGAACCCGCCGAAGCGCAGCGTGGCCAGATCGACGCTCACCAGCCGGCCGAGCACCGGGGGCGAGAGTCCGAGCAACTGCGCGAGCGTCAGATGCGCCTGCAGCGTGCCGAGTACCCCGACGGCGCTGCCCAGCACCCCGGTCTCGGCGCACGAGCCGGCACCGGTGGGCATCTCCGGAAACACCGCGCGGTAACTCGGCGCTCCGCCGCAGAACACCCCGGCGTAGCCGGCCAGTCCGATCACCGCGGCGCTGACCAGCGGTTTGCCCTGGCGTTGGCACTCGTCGCTCAGGATGTAGGTGAGCGCGAGGCTGTCGGCCGCGTCGATCACCACATCGGCCGATGCGCACCACCGGGCCGCATTCGCCGGCGTCACGCGCTCGACGGCCGCCTCGACCGTGACCAGCGGATTGAGCGCCGCGAGGCTCGCGGCCGCGACCGGCGCCTTGGGCTCCCCGAGATCCGCCATGCGATAGAGCGGCTGGCGGTGCAGGTTGGATTCCTCGATCCGGTCCGGATCGAGCACGGTCAGATGCCCGACGCCGGCGGCGCACAGGTACGGCAACAGCGCGCAGCCGAGACCGCCGGCACCGACGACGAGGACCCGCGCCGCCCCGAGGCGCGCCTGGCCGGCCGGCCCGACCTGTGCCAGCACGCTCTGGCGCGCGTAGCGCTCGCTCATGAGACGCCCTCGCCCGCGGCGACCCACGCACGCATGCGCGCCTCGGGATCGACATGACGCACGATGTCGGTCACCACCGCGGCGCAATCGGCGCCAGCGCCGAACACCCCGGGGAGCCGCTCGAGCGTGAGGCCGCCGATGGCCACGAGCGGCCGCGCCCCGATGCGCCGCTTCCACTGTCCGATCCGTTCGAGCCCCTGCGGGGCAAACGCCATGGCCTTCAGCACCGTCGGGTAGATCGGCCCGAGCGCGAGGTAGTCCGGCTTAAGCGCCAGAGCGCGCTCGAGCTCGGCCTCATCGTGCGTGCTCAGGCCGAGCCGCACCCCGGCGCGGCGCAGCGCCGGCACGTCGGCGCTGTCAAGATCGCCCTGCCCCAGATGCACGAAGTCGCAGCCCTCCTCGAGCGCGATCTGCCAGTAGTCGTTGACGACCAGCTGCGCCCCGGCCGCGGCGCACAGCTCGCGCGCGGTGCGGATCTGCTCGCGCAGCGTCTCGGGACGCTCCTTGATGCGCAGCTGAATCAGACGCACCCCGCACGGCAGCAGCCGCGCGACCCAGCCGGCACTCTCGACGATGGGATAAACGCGCGGCAGCATCAGCGCAGCAGCGCCGTGCCCACCACCGGAGTGGACGGCACCGCCATGTCGCGCGGCTCCATCGGACCGGCGAGGAACGCCTCGCGCCCGGCGCTCACGGCCTGCGCGAAGGCGCCCGCCATGCGCACCGGGTCGACCGCCTGGGAGACCGCGGTGTTGATCAGCACCGCATCGAACCCGAGCTCGAGCGCCCGGGCGGCGTGTGACGGCACGCCGATACCGGCATCGATGACCAGCGGCACCTCGGGAAAGCGCGCGCGCAGCGCCTTCAAGCCGAACAGATTGTTCAGTCCCATCCCCGAGCCGATCGGTGCACCCCACGGCATCAGCACCCGGCAGCCGGCCGCCAGCAGCCGCTCGGCGACGATCAGGTCCTCGGTGGTGTAGGGAAACACCTCGAAGCCCTCGGCGCAGAGGATCCGCGCGGCCTCCACCAGGCCGAACACGTCCGGCTGCAGCGTGTCCTCCTCGCCGATCACCTCGAGTTTCACCCAGGAGGTGCCGAACACCTCGCGGGCCATGTGCGCGGTGGTCACCGCTTCCTTCACCGTGTGGCAGCCCGCCGTGTTGGGCAGGACCCGCGCGCCGAGCTCGCGCACGATGGACCAGAACGCCTGCCCGGCGCGCTCCCCGGCCGACTCGCGCCGGAGCGACACGGTGAGCACCTGCGCGCCGCTCGCCTGCACGGCCTCGGCGAGCACCGCCGGGGAGGGAAAGCGCGCGGTGCCGAGCAGCAGCCGCGAGCGCACCGGCACCTCGTACAGGTTCAGCATTCAGCCTCCCTGCATGGGGGCGAGCACCTCGAGCCGGTCGCCCTCGGCGAGCGCGGCCGCGCTGCGCTGGGGGGCCGGCACGAAGGTCCCGTTGACGGCGGTGGCGATCACCGCCTCGGCGAAGCCGAGCTCGGCGAGCGCCGCGGCGAGGTCCGCCGCGCGCACCTCGCGCCACTCACCGTTGACCTGGATGTTCACTGCATCACCTCCGGGGCCTCACGCCCCTCGAGCACGAGCTCGGCGGCGCGCCGCGCCATCGCCGGGGCGGCGAGAAAGCCGTGGCGGTACAGCCCGTTGACGTAGAGCGTACCGTCGCGCCGGCGCAGGCGCGGCAGGTTGTCCGGGAAGGCCGGCCGCACGCCGGTGCCGATCTCGAGAATCTCTGCCTCACCGAAGCCCGGATGCAGCGCGTAGACCGCGCCCAGCAGCTCCAGCATCGAGCGTGCCGAGATGCGGCTCGGCGCGTCGCTCTCGATCATCGTCGCCCCTACCATGTAGTGCCCATCGCCCCGCGGCACCACGTAGACCGGCGTGCGCGGATGCAGCACGCGCACCGGGCGGCTGAGCGAGACGTCCGGCGCCTGCAGGTGCAGCATCTCGCCCTTGACCCCGCGCAGATCGGTGAGCACCGTGCGGGCGGCCAGGCCGGTGCAGTCGATGCGCCACGCGCCGGGCGCGGCTGCGGCCGGCGGCGCCTCGGTGGCGAAGCGGATCGCACCGCCGAGCGAGTGCACACGCGCGGCCAGCGCCCCGAGGGCGGCGCGCGGGTCGATGTGCGCCTCGTCCTTGAAATACAGTCCCTGCTCGAAGCGCCCGGCCAGATCCGGCTCGAGTGCGCCGATCCCCTCGGCATCCAGCCACTCGTAGTGCTGCGTGCGCCGCGCGAAGTGCTTCAGCTCCCCCGCATCGCGCGCGTGGGCGAGCACGAGGCTGCCGCGCCGCTGCATCCCGGGATACTTCTCGCTCCACCAGGCGAAGCCCTCGTCGCCGAGCTCGACGATGAGCGGCGGGGCGCTCACCCGCTCGCACCACGGCGCCAGCATGCCGCCGGCGAACCACGAGCAGCAGCTGCCGCCAAGTGCGGCGCTGCGCTCGAGCACCTCGACCTCGGCGCCGCGCTCGGCGAGCTCCACCGCGCAGGCCAGTCCCGCGACCCCGGCGCCGATCACCGTTGCGCGCATGGCTCAGCGCGCCTCGTCGGCCG
>JAKAZL010000041.1:8367-18153 GCA_021815925.1 Pseudomonadota bacterium
AGTGCGGCGCTGCGCTCGAGCACCTCGACCTCGGCGCCGCGCTCGGCGAGCTCCACCGCGCAGGCCAGTCCCGCGACCCCGGCGCCGATCACCGTTGCGCGCATGGCTCAGCGCGCCTCGTCGGCCGGGACGTACAGCTCCCCGCCCGCCGCGCGGAACTTCTCGGCCATCTCCTTCAGGCCCTGCTCGCGTGCCTCGGCGCGCACCTCGTGCGAGATGCGCATGGAGCAGAACTTCGGGCCGCACATCGAGCAGAAGTGCGCCACCTTGTGCGCATCCTTCGGCAGCGTCGCATCGTGAAACGAGCAGGCCGTATCCGGATCGAGCGACAGGTTGAACTGGTCCTCCCAGCGGAAATCGAAGCGCGCGCGCGAGAGCGCATTGTCGCGCTCCTGGGCGCCCGGATGGCCCTTGGCGAGGTCGGCCGCGTGGGCGGCGATCTTGTAGGTGATGACGCCGGTCTTGACGTCGTTGCGGTCCGGCAGCCCCAGGTGCTCCTTGGGCGTGACGTAGCAGAGCATCGCCGTGCCGTACCAGCCGATCATCGCCGCGCCGATCGCCGAGGTGATGTGATCGTAGCCCGGGGCGATGTCGGTGGTGAGCGGCCCGAGGGTGTAGAACGGCGCCTCCCCGCAATGCGCCAGCTGCTTGTCCATGTTGGCCTTGATCTTGTGCATCGGCACGTGGCCCGGCCCCTCGATCATCACCTGGCAGTCACGCTGCCAGGCGATGCGGGTGAGCTCCCCGAGCGTCTCGAGCTCGGCGAACTGCGCCGCATCGTTGGCGTCGGCGATCGAGCCCGGCCGCAGTCCGTCCCCGAGGGAGAAGCTGACGTCGTACGCGCGGCAGATCTCGCAGATCTGCTCGAAATGCTCGTACAGGAAGCTCTCGCGGTGATGCGCCAGGCACCACTTGGCCATGATCGAGCCACCGCGCGAGACGATGCCGGTCACGCGGCTCGCCGTGAGCGGGATGTAGGCGAGGCGCACCCCGGCGTGGATGGTGAAGTAGTCCACGCCCTGCTCGGCCTGCTCGATCAGCGTGTCGCGGAACACCTCCCAGGTGAGCGCCTCGGCAATGCCACCGACCTTCTCCAGCGCCTGGTAGATCGGCACCGTGCCGATCGGCACCGGGGCGTTGCGCAGGATCCACTCGCGGATGGTGTGGATGTTGCGCCCGGTCGAGAGGTCCATCACCGTGTCGGCGCCCCAGCGGATCGCCCAGACCAGCTTGTCGACCTCCTCGGCCATCGAGGAGCTCACCGCGGAGTTGCCGATGTTGGCGTTGATCTTCACCAGGAAGTTCCGCCCGATGATCATCGGCTCGAGTTCCGGGTGATTGATGTTGGCCGGAATGATGGCTCGCCCGGCGGCGACCTCGGCGCGCACGAACTCCGGGGTGACGTGATCGGGAATGCTGGCGCCCCAGTCGTTGCCATCGCGCGCCGCGGCGGCGGCGCG
Source organism: Pseudomonadota bacterium (assembly GCA_021815925.1). Lineage (GTDB taxonomy): Bacteria > Pseudomonadota > Gammaproteobacteria > Steroidobacterales > Steroidobacteraceae > 13-2-20CM-66-19. The sequence goes on from JAKAZL010000041.1 coordinate 9,828, forward strand.
CTCACGCCCGAGGTTCTCGCGGATCGCGATGAACTCCATCTCCGGGGTGATGATCCCGGCGCGGGCATAAGCGAGTTGTGTGACCGCGCGGCCCGCGCGCGCGCGCAGCGGCCGGCGCGGATGGTCGAATGCGCGCGCCGCGTGGGCGGCATCGACGAAGCCATTGTCCTCCGGTCGCACCGCGCGCCCCGGTGAGGGCTCGGTATCGCCGCGCGCGCCGATCCACCCGGCGCGCAGCGGCGCCAGGCCGCGCTCGATGTCGATGCGCACGGCCGGGTCGGTATACGGGCCGGAGGAGTCATAGACGGTGAGCGGCGGCTCGCCGCTCGAGGGATGCAGCGCGATCTGGCGCATCGGCACGCGCACGTCCGGATGGAGTGTGCCCGGCACGTAGAATTTGCTCGAGGCGGGCAGCGCGTCGGCGACGACCTGGGGAACGGCATTCATCGTGGTGGCTCCTGGCGCGGATCAACCGCAGGAGACCCAGCCACACCGCCGTCAGAAAGCACGCGAAACCAACTTTCCTACGCCAGCATGAACTGGATCAGGTTCGAAGGGTCGCCGCGCCGCGCCCACAGGCGCCATCGGCCTCTCAGCCCCTTGGCGGGGCTCCCCCAGTCGAGGCGCGACGATAGTCCCTCGGCGCCCACGGGTCAACGTCGCGCCCGAGAGCGCGAGCGGCGCCGCGGCGAGCGTAGGTGTTGTGCTCGCGGGGGCAGGCCTGAGGGGTGCGGGGGCGTCTCGCCGGGCGGATCCCTGCGCGGCTGCGTTCAACGTTGCGCTCGACCCGCGAGCGCCTGGTCAGGAAATAACTCATCCCGGGCGCGCGCCCCAGCGGGCGCGCGCCGAGGATCGATCCAGCCGCGGAGTCAGTCGCGGTGGATGGTGTGGCTCGCCTGTCCGCCCTTGCGGCCGGCCTCGGCGGCGAGCTGACGGTTCTGCGAGAAGCTACGCTTCTCGTCCGGCACGCTCTGCCCGCCCTTGCGGCCGGCTTCGGCAGCGAGCTGACGGTTCTGCGAAAAGCTGCGTTTCGCATCCGGCACGCTCTGCCCGCCTTTGCGGCCGGCCTCGGCGGCGAGCCTGCGGTTCTGCGAGAAGCTGCGCTTGGTGTCGGGCACCGCCTTACCGCCCATGCTGGCGATCTGGCGCTGACGCTCCTGACTCATGGATGCGAATCCGCGTCCACTCGTGCCCTTCTGGACTTGCGTTCCCTCATGAACTGGCTGAATCATGAGTGCTCTCCTTACGGTCGGGGATCAGGTGCGGGTTCGGAGCAACCCGCAGCGGCACTGCCGCTTCACAGTATACGACTCATTACCGGCCCCGGGGGTTCCTGCAACGGTCCCGCCCGGGCAGGGCACGTCGCTCAGCTGCGGGCGGGTTTCGAGGATTTTCCAGAGACTTGCGGCTGTTTAGCACCCATTTTGGCGTCGATCGCCGCAATTTCCTGTTTCAGAACAGCCTGCACGTCGGGCGGCGGATTCATCGCGAGGAGGCGCGCGAAGCGGGCGCGGGCGAGCGTGAGGTCGCCGCGGCGCATCGCCTCGGCGGCCCCGAAGAACAGCGCCTTGGGCGAATTCGGATCGAGGACCAGCGCCCGCTCGATCAGCCGCCCGGCGCGCCCCGCGAGCGAGGAGTCATGGATGAGGATCAGCGCCTCGGCCTCTCCGATCAGCGCCGCGGGACTGCGGCCGCCCGAAAGGCGATCGGCCTGCTCGAACGCGCGGACCGCGAGCGAGTACTCCTGCACTACGACATAGGACTTGCCGAGCCGCAGCCAGGCATCGAGGTCGCGCGGATCGCGCGCCACGTGGTGGACCAGCTCGACGATGGGCGACTCGGGCGAGGCAACACCCGGGTTGCGCTGCCAGGACCAGTTGCTGAACTTCAGGTACAGCCCCACCGAGCCACCGACGAGCACCAGGCACGAGAGGAGCGCGGCCCAGCTCGCCGGCGCCAGCGGGGCGCGCAGCGGTCGGATGAGCGGGACGACGATCAGCCCGACAGCGAGGATCGTGAGCAGCGTCGCGGCAAGAATGAAGACGATCATCAGTGTGACTTTCCCGGGCGCTCGAGGCCCTCATCGAGGGGCTCGCCCTCGTCGTTATCGTCGTTCGCCACGAGCGCCGCGCGGCGGCGGATCACCCAGGCGGCACTCACCGCGCCGGTCACGAGCAGCACTCCCGGCGCCAGCCAGAGCCACGCGGTCTTCAGCACGAACGGCGGCTTGAACAGGATGAAGTACCCGTAGCGCGAGACGAAGAAGTGACGGATCTGCGCATCGCTGTCGCCGGCGAGGAGCATCTGGCGGATCTGTCGGCGCATGTCGGCCGCGAGGCTCACCGGGGAGTTGGCGAGCGACTCGTCCTGGCACTGCATGCAGCGAAAGTTGTGGATGAGCCGCTCGTAGCGCGCCTGCAGCTCGGGGGTCGGCATGCGCGTCGGGGCGATGGCGTGGGCGAGCGGGGCTGTGAGCAGCGCCAGTGCCCCGAGCAGTCCGTAGCAGAGCGAAGCGCGGCGCATCATGAGCCGGCCACCGCTCGGCCGGCCGGCAGGCGCGGCAGGAACTCCTGCGCCCAGGCGCGCGGGGTGATCGGACCGATGTACTTGTACACGATGATGCCCTGCGGGTTGACGAGGAAGGTCTCCGGCGCCCCGTACACCCCCCACTGGATGGCGGCAAGTCCGCCCGGGTCGAAGGCGATCGCCTGGTAGGGATTGCCCTTCTCGTGCAGGTACGCGAGCGCCTCCTCGCGGCTGTCCTTCCAGTCGAGCCCGATCAGCGGCACGACACCGGTGCGCGCGATGGCGCGCAGCTCCGGCTCCTCGACGTGGCAGGAGACGCACCACGTCCCCCACACGTTGAACAGGTACCAGTGCCCGCGCAGCGAGGCGGAGGTGACCGGCGTGTTCGGATCGGCGAGGCTCGGCAGCGAGAAGCTCGGCGCGGGCTTGCCGATCAGCGGCGAGGGCACGAGGTCCTTGCGCGGCGCCTGGTGGATGCCGAGGGCGAAGATGAGCACCACCACGGCAAACAGCGCGAGCGGCACGAAGTAGCGGATCATGCGGCCGGGCCTCCCGGGGCGAGCGCCCCGGCGGGCTGGCTCTCGCGCGCCTCCTCCAGCCGGTAGCGCCGGTCCGAGATCGCGATCAATCCGCCGGCGGCCATGATCAGCGCTCCGATCCAGATATACAGCACCAGCGGGCGCACCTGCAGGCGGAAGCTCCAGCGCCCATCCCCGAGGTCCTGCCCGAGCGCCACGAGGATGTTGCTGCCGCCGTGAATGACGATCGCCGAGTGCGTCGTCACCATGTGCTGCACCCAGTACGTGCGCTTGGCCGGATACATCACCGCCACCGGCGCCCCGTCGCGTGTGACGACCATCTTGGCCTTCACCCCGCCGTAGTTCGGGCCGTGATCCGGCCCGATGCCCTGGAACTGGAACGTGTAGCCGCCATCGCGCGCGCTCATGCCGGTGGTGAGCGCCACGTCCTGCTCGGCCGTGAACGCCTGCACGGCGGTCATGGAGAACACGAACACGCCGAGCCCGATGTGCGCGATCGTCATGCCGATCACCGCGCGCGGAATGGCGATGCGCCGGCGCAGCCGGTCGATCGGGTCGATGAGCGAGGAGAGAATGATCCACGTGCCGAGCGTCATGCTCACCGGGGAGAGCACGCCGGCCCCGGTGAAGGCCCCAAAGGCGACCGCGCAGCCGATGAGCGCCGCGGCACCGAGCGCCAGCAGCAGCTTGCGCCCTCGCCCGCCGAGCCCGCCGCGCTTCCAGCGGGCGTGGATGCCGAGCGGCACCAGCACCAACAGCGGCAGCATCGAGACGAGGAAGGTGGGATTGAAGTACGGCGGCCCGACCGAGAGCTTGCCGAGTCCGAGGGCGGTGGAGATGATCGGGGCCATCTCACCGGCGAAGATCGTCCCGCAGGCCGTCACCAGCAGGATGTTGTTGAACAGCAGGAACGACTCGCGCGCGGTGAGCTCGAAGCCTGCCTCGGACTGCATCTTCGGCGCCCGCCACGCGTACAGCGAGAGCGCCGCGCCGATCATGATGACGAGGAAGGTGAGGATGAACTCCCCGCGGCCCGGGCTCGCGACGAACGAGTGCACCGAGATCAGCACCCCGGAGCGCACCAGGAAGGTGCCGATCAGGCTGAGTGAGAAGCCGAGCACCGCCAGCAGCAGCGTCCAGCTCTTGAACAGCCCGCGCTTCTCGGTCACCGCGAGTGAATGGATCAGCGCCGTGCCCATCAGCCAGGGCATGAACGAGGCGTTCTCGACCGGGTCCCAGAACCAGAACCCGCCCCAGCCGAGGGTGTAATAGGCCCACCAGCTGCCGAGCGCAATGCCGCAGGTGAGGAACGCCCAGGCCATCGTCGTCCACGGGCGCGTCCAGCGCGCCCACTCCCGGTCGAGCCGCCCCTCGAGCAGCGCAGCGCCAGCGAAGGCGAACGCCACGGAGAGGCCGACATAACCGGTGTAGAGCACCGGCGGGTGCGCCGCGAGTCCCGGGTCCTGCAGGATGGGGTTGAGGCCCAGACCGTCCGCCCAGGGCGGATCGAGCCGCAGGAAGGGGTTGGAGGTGAGCAGCGTGTAGAGCAGAAAGCCAAGGCTGATCGTGCCGAGCACCCCGAGCACGCGGGCGGCGAACAGACGCGGCAGTCGCTGCGTGCCGATGGCGACGGCCACCGTCCAGCAGGCAAGCAGGAAGATCCACAGCAGCAGCGAGCCGGAGTGCGCGCCCCAGACCCCGGCGATGCGGTAGAACAGCGGCAGCGAGGAGTTGGAATTCTCGGCGACGTACCGGACGGAGAAGTCGCTGCCGATAAAGGCGGCCATCAGGCAGCCCATCGAGGTGGCGACCATGACGAACTGTCCGGCCACCGCCGGGATCACCGCGGCGGTCCAGCGCTCGCGCCCGAGCGCGGGTCCTGCGATGCCGAAGATGGCCTGCAGGCCCGCCAGCAGTACCGCCAGGATGAGCGCGAACTGCCCGAGCTCAGGAATCACTTCGCATACTCCGTCGCCGCCTCGATGGCGCTGTGCCCTGCCGGGGTTGCCGCGTGCGCCTCGAGCGCCGGATCGCGCGGATCGCCGTGAGCGATGCCCCAGGCCTGGTGAATGCCGGGCGGACGGTAGTTCTGGTCGTGCTTGGCGAGCACCTGGTTGGCAAGGAACACCCCGTCGGGCAGCAGCTTGCCGTGCACGATCACCCCGGAGTTCTCACGGAACAGATCCGGCAGCACCCCGGAGTACTCGACCGGGATCTCGTGCTTGAAGTCCGTCACCATGAAGTGCACCTGCATGCTGCCGGGCGTGCGGTGCACGCTGCCCTTGGCGACCATGCCGCCGAGCCGGAAGGACTCCCCGGCCGGGGCGCGGCCCTCAGCGACCTGCGTTGGCACGAAGTAGAAGGTGACGTTCTGGCGGAACGCCGAGAGCGCGAGCCCGCCGGCGATCGACACCCCAGCGAGAATCCCCAGCACCAGCAGCAGCCGGCGGCGTCGAGTCGGTGTCATTTTTCCTCCTGCATCTGCAGCCGGCGCAGTGCCGTGCGGCGCGCTTGGGCGAGCAGCCGCCGCGCCCAGTAGACATTTAAACCCATCACGGCGAGCGTCACCGCGAAGGACGGCCAGACCCACGGGTAATACCCGCCCATGTCGAGAAACCGCATCATGCGCCCACCTCCTCGAGCACCCAGTGCGCGCTGCGCTCGCGCAGCAGCACCTCCCCGCGCAGCCGCACCAGCAGCACCGCGGCGAAGAACAGCGTGAAGCCGAGGAACATCAGCAGCAGCGGCACGAGCATCGAGGGCGGCATGGTGGGCTTGCCGAGGTACATGACCGAGGGTCCCTGGTGCAGCGAGTTCCACCACACCACCGAATAATGAATGATGGGCACGTTGATCACCCCGACCACCGCGAGCACCGCGCTCGCCCGATCCGCGCGCTGCAGGTCCTCAAACGCCGAGCGCAGGCCCATGTAGCCGAGGTAGAGGAAGAACAGCAGCAGCTCGGAGGTCAGGCGCGGATCCCATTGCCAGTAGGTGCCCCACATCGGCTTGCCCCAGAGCGAGCCGGTCACCAGCGTCGCGAGCGTGAAGGAGGCGCCGATGGGCGCGGCCGCAGCCGCGACGGCGTGGGCGACTTTCATCCGCCAGATCAGGCCGATGCCGCCGGCCACGGCCATGATCGTATACACCAGCAGCGACAGCCAGGCACTCGGGGCATGTACGTACATGATGCGGTAGGCATCGCCCTGCTGGTAGTCCGGCGGGGCGAGCCACAGCCCGCCGATGAGGCCGGCCACGATCAGCAGCGCCGCCGGCCAGGCGAACCATGGCGTCAGACGAGCGGCCGTGCGGTAGATGTGCGGCGGGGAAGCGAGGCGGTGAAACCAGGTCCAGGCCATCTTGGGTGTGCCCTCACTCCAGGTTGATACGTACGGCTGCCGCGGCCGCGAGCGGCGCCAGGGTCATGCCGAAGACCGCCAGCGCGGCCAGCAAGGTGAGCGGCGCCCCGTAGGGCTCGCCGCGGATCGCCAGCTGCGTCGCGTGGGCGCCGAAGATCAGCACCGGGATGGCGAGCGGCAGCGTCAGGAGCGACAGCAGCGCCCCGGCCCGGCGCACGCCGAGCGTGAGCGCCGCGCCCACGGCACCGAGCAGACTCAGCGTCACGGTGCCAAGCGTAACGGAAGCGAGAATCCCGGGCAGCGCGTGACTCGGAACGCCGAGCGCGACAGCGGCGAGCGGCGCCATCAGCGCGAGCGGCAGCCCGGTGAGCAGCCAGTGCGCGGCGGTCTTGGCCGAGAGCAGTCCGGTGAGCGCGCGGCCCGAGAGCGCGTACTGCTCGAGCGTGCCGTCCTGGGCGTCATCCCGGAACAGAAACTCCAACGCCAGGAGTGATGACAAGAGTGCCGCGGCCCACAATACGCCCGAGGCGATGTGGCGCAGGCGGCTCAGCTCCGGGGTGATGGCGAGCGGAAAGAGCGTCGTCACCATGGCAAAGAAGGCGAGCGGCTGCACCAGCTGGCTCGCCTTGCGGAACGCGAGCCGCAAATCGCGCTCGAGCATCAGGCGGGCTACGGACCAGGCCGACGGGTGCGAGTCCCGCGCAAAGCCTGCGCCCGCCAGTCCAGCCTCCAGGATGGTGCCCTCAGCCAAATTGCAGCTCCAATCGTCGCAGTCCCCGCTCCGAGACCGCCAGCGGATGGTGCACGGCCGCCAGGGCCAGACCGCCCACCGCCAGGTGTTCGTCGATCAGGGTCCCCACCAGGTGCTGCCCTTCGACATCGAGGTTCGTCGTCGGTTCATCGAGGAGCCACAGAGGAACCGCCATCAGCAGCAGCCCGGCGAGCGCCACGCGGCGCTTCTGCCCGGCCGAGAGCGTGCGGACCGGCCGGTCCGCCCAGCGCACGCCGCCGACCCGCTCGAGCGCCCCCTGCAGCTCCTGCGGGGCGAATCGCCGCCGCACGCCGACCCAGTAGCGCAGGTTCTCGCGGGCCGACAGCTCCATCTTGAGCGGCGGCTCGTGGCCGAGATAGGCCATTTCGGCATGGAAACCCGGCAGATCCTGGCGGACGTCCTCGCCCCGCCAGCTGATCCGTCCGGCCTCCGGGTACGAAAGCCCGCCCACCAGGCGCAGCAGGCTGGTCTTGCCCGCCCCGTTCGGGCCGGTCAGTTGCAGGCACTCCCCGCCGCTCACCGAGAAGCCGACGCCGCGCAGGACGTGGCGCTCCCCGCGCCACAGATGCAGATTTTCCCCCCTGAGCGTCGCCTCAGCCATGCCGGTGATGGGCCCCGTAAGTCTTTGAGGGCGCTAAGTCTCGCTAATTCGGACATTTATCTCTATAGGCAGTGCGCATCTTCCCGTAGGTAGGGGCGCGTATTGCATCGGGGCAGCCATCCGTGCTCACACCATCGGACCGCCGGGCTCGGGTAGAATGCGCCCGCCCCCCCATTGCCCGGGTGGCGAAACAGGTAGACGCAAGGGACTTAATAAAGTTGAGCACCCGGGACGGAAACGCCCGGTGTGAATGGGGTCAAAGTCGGTGAACCAGAACCACGTGGCGGTGGCTGCAATACCGAGCTAAGCCGCAGGCCCTGCCGGACATGCGGAAAGTGTAGAGACTTGACGGCCCCTGCCTAAACCGCTCGGCGCTCCTGCCGCGGCACGGCAAAGGTAAAGTCCAGACCCCAAATGCGCGCGGCGGGGATGCAAGAGTGCCGGCGGCGCGCAGCGGCGTAAGCCGTAGTGGGTATGAAAATCCCTCGGGGGTAACCCCATGCCGGTTCGAGTCCGGCCCCGGGCACCA
>JAKAZL010000042.1 GCA_021815925.1 Pseudomonadota bacterium
CAATGCAGCCCCCGAGAGTCCGGCGGGCGCCTCGGGCCACTCCGGGTCCCAAGCCGGCGCCGCCAAGACCGGCAACGGCGCTGCGAAGGGGGCGCGGCCCCGCGGTGTGCCGCCGGGCGCACCGGCACTCGTCGCAGCGGCGGCGGGAGGCAGTCAGAATTTCTCTGCGACGCTGGCGCAGTCGCTCGCCGCCCCGTCCCGGGCGCTCGGCGCGCGCCCCGGCAAGCCGGTCAAGGCGGCCGCCGCGCCGGGCGCGGACAAGAGCCCAAAATCCGATCCCGTGAGCACCGCGATGGCGATGGTGCGCCAGGCGGTGCCCGTCACCGCGGCGCTGCCCGGCATCAACTTCGGTGCCACCACCAAAACGGGCGCCTCGCCGCCGCCGGCACAGGGCTCGCTCGCCACGGCTGTGAGCGCCGCGGCGCACGACGCTCCGCGGTCCACAGCGCAGGCCGGAGTGGTTGCGATGACCGGAGGGGACGCGGCGCATGCACTCCAGGGCTCACCCGCTGCGGCGGTGAACGCCGCTGCGAGCGGCGCCAGTGCGGTTACGGGCGCCGCGGCCCTCACCGCCGGCCAGTTGGCCGCCGGAACGACGGCGACCACTCACACCCCCGCGGCGGTGAGCGCTGCGCTCAGCGCGCCAGTCGGCTCGGACGGCTGGAACGGACAGCTCGGCGCGCAGCTGACCTGGATGGCCCGCCAGGGGGTGCAGTCGGCCTCGCTGCAGGTGACCCCGCAGCACCTGGGGCCGGTGCAGGTGAACATCTCGGTGCGCCATGGGCAGGCCAGCGTGTGGTTCGGCGCGGCACAACCGGAAACCCGCCAGGCGCTCAATCAGGCCTTGCCGGAGCTGCGCACGATGTTTGCCAATCAGGGACTGGCGTTGACCGACTCGGGCGTCTCGCATGAGGCGCCGCGCGAGCCGCGACGGCCCGTGCGCCCGGCGGTGAGCGCGGTGGGCGAGGTCGGCGCCGTGGAAGAGGGCGCGAGCGTGAGCGTGCTGGCCGGGACTGGACTCGTCGATACCTACGCCTGAGGCAGATCGCGGGCGCCGCGCGCCGCGCCCGCGCGAGTCAGCTGCCGCGTTTCGGAGCGTGCCGCCCGGCGATCTGGCGGCGGTGGCGGCGGAAGGCGATTTTGGCGATGACGGCCGCGAGCGCGTCATCGAGCGGCGTGAAGCGCACCTTGACCTCCCCGGTGGGTGCCACGGCGGTCACTTCCCCGGCGAGACGCAGGGGCTGGGCCACGCAATCGTGCAGATAAATCTCGAGCACCCCGTGTGCCCCGGTCTGCGGGGGCGCGGACGCCGGTTTCCAGATGGCCCCACGGGCATTGAAGCGCAGCGGTACGGCAGCGGGCCGCGGGCGGTTGAGTGCGAGCAGCTGGCCGACCAGGCCGAGCAGCAAGGTCATCTTGCGGTCCAGGCGCTGGATGTCCGCTGCCAGGGGCGCGTTCTCGTCGGGCACCTCGACCGGGCCGTGATCCTCGAGCGCATCCCAGGCCTGCAGCACCTGCAGGTTGCGCTCGGCGAGCCCGGTCACTGCGAGCGGCTGAGCCGGCTGGTCGTGCCAGCGGATCGGCAGCACGTCCTGGAACGCCAGTTCCTCGTACAGAACGATGGTATCGGCGGTATCGAACATATCCGGGTTAACGGCCGGTGCCGCTCACGGCTTGAGCGGGCGCATCAGCCGGCGTTCGGTAGCGAGCTCACGCGGCTGGGATTGCGGGCCTCTTCATAGAAGAAGCGGCGCACGCGCATGGCCTGCTCGAGCCGCCCCTTGCGCACGTAGGTCTGATAGAGCAGATCCTTCATCACCTCCAGCAGGACCCCCGCCTCGTGGCTGTCGAGCAGCGGGATGCCCGGGCGTGGGTCGGAGGCGATACCGAACAGGATGCTGCGCACCTTGCCGAAGGTCTCCGGGGCGAGTGCGGCGAGTTCCCGCACCTCGTTCAGCGCATCGAACAGCTTGAGCTTGCCGGCCTCACCGAGGTCGCTGAACAGGGCCTGCGCGGTGCGGCGGCACATCGAGGCAAAGGCGTTGTAGGCGCCCCCGGTGAAGCAGGTGAGCGCCTCTCGGAACAGCATCTCCACGTCTTCCGGCAGGTAGGTGCCGTCGAACCGTTCGCGCGGACGCTCGATCTCGGTGAACTGCGGTGCGAGTTCCACCCGCGTCGGCGCGTATGCCCGGGCGGCAAAGCGCAGGAAGATGGGCGCGAGACAGGCATCGCAGCGAAACACGATCCCGATCTGGGCCGGTCGGTACGACTGCAGCTCCTGGAAGCGCGGTACGGCCACCGCGCTGACGTGGGCTACGGCTTGGCAATGCGGGCAGGTGAGCACCAGGCGCTTGCCGTGCTCGTGAATCAGGCGACTCTCAGCGTCGATGTGGGGCATGGCGGCTTGTGCTGCTGTTGGTCTGATAGCCAGTGCCGATCTTGAATTATAGCCGATTACCGGGCGCTTTGCCCCTGCCCGGCTGCGGGGGGGCTGCGTCCGCCGATCAGCTGCGCGAGGTCGATGAGGACCCGGGGCAGCGATATCGCGCTATGGGCGAGCAGATAGCGCGGCTCCCACTGCGGCGCAAACCGCTCGAAATACCGGCGCATCTGCGCGAAATCCTCGAAATGCTCCCCGTGGGGGAACAGCAGCCGGCCGGCCTGCTGCCAGGCCGGGGCGAGCGGGTCGCGCGCCAGATCCGCCGGGGGAACCAGGCCGAGATTGCCCCAGCGGTAACCCTGCGCGCGGGCCCACAGCAGCGTCTCGATGAGCAGGTAACCCATGGTGCCGATCGGCACCTCGGGCAGCAGCCGAATCAGATCGATGGCGATTTCCTGGTGATGGCCCGCCGGCCAGAGATTGGTGAACGCCACCGCCTCGGTGCCCCGGCGGATGAGCGCAAGCGGAAAGCGGCGCAGGTAGCGCGGGGAGAACCGGCCGACCGCGAAGCGGCGCTCCCCGGTGGCGTGGCTGGCGAGCCAGGCCTGCGCGACCGTGCGCAATTCGGCGAGCAGCGCAGCGGGGGCCGGTGCGGGGTAGAGATGGAAGGACAGACCGGCCCGGTGGGCGTGTTGCACGAGGTGGCGCAGCCCGGCGCGCTCGCTGCCCTGCAGCGAGAAGTACGGCAGCAGCACCCGCGCTTGCGCGCCGATCGGCAGCGGGGCGAGACCGAGGTCCTCGTAGGTGCTCAGCCACATCGGACTGCTCTGATAGAACACCGGTTGCCCGCCGTGTCGCTCAGCGATCTGACAGAAGCGCCACGGTAGCTCCGTGGCCGCGGCGCGCTCCCCGACCGGATCGCCGAGCGCGATCCAGCTGCGTCCGGAGGTCTGGTAGGCGAGAAATGCCTCGCCGGACTCGGCGAACAGCAGCCGCTTGTCCCCGGTGAGCGCCGCGTTGGCCAAGGCGTCCTCGGCGCGCTCGATCACCCGGCGCGCGCGCGCCAGGTCCGCCCCGCGCGCCGCGAGCGGCTCCGGTGGAGCAGGGCGCAGCAGGTTGACGGCGAGATACCCGGCGGCGAGCGATGCCGGCAGCAGAGCGCCGCGCAGCAAGGGGCCGCCGGCGAAGTGTGGCGGGGGTGGCACCCCGCGATGGACGAGCCAACCGGCCCAGACTGCGAGCACGATGACCGCGCCGATGGCACTGATCCACGCCGGCGTGAAGCGCTCATCGAGGATCGCCGTCGGTCGGTAGAACGCATCGCGCCCCAGCCACAGCGCCGCGAGCACCAGAGCGAGCAGTGGGGCTTCCTCGATGAACAGTCCCTGCAGCGAGGCGGCGAGCACGGCGAGCAGCAGCAGCCGCAGGGCCAGCCGGTAGGCTGAGCGCACGCGGCGGAACAGCGCGCGCGCGACCAGCAACAGCCCGACCCCGATCACGCTCGCAGCGAACGCGCCCGCCAGCGCAACGGCCGCCGGCAGCACGCGGCCGAGCAGGGGGATGCGCACCTGCAGCGGCGGCCACATCACCGCCACGATGAGCAGCGCGCCGGCGAGAAACACCAGCGAGCCGGCGATCTGGGGGGCCATGGGCGTCACGTACGTGGCGGCCTGGGCGCGCGCGCGGGCGAGATCGCGCCGCCGCGCGCGCAGTTCCTGGTACACGAACAACACCGCCGCGACCAGCAGTGGAGCCAGGTAGTAGACGGCGCGGAAGGCGAGCAGCGCGCCGAGGACCGAGTCGGTCGGGGCGCCCGGCAGCGCGAGCAGCATGACCGTCTCGAACACGCCGAGCCCGCCGGGTACGTGGCTGAGGATGCCGGCGGTGAGGGCGATGGCATAGGTCCCCATGAACGGCAGCAGGCCGATGTGTGCCGCGTGCGGCAGCAGCCACCAGAGCACCGAGCCCTCGACCGTCAGGTCGGCGATGCTGAGCAGGGTCTGACCGGCGCCGAGCGCCAGACCCGGGGCGCGCAGCGCCCAGCCGCGGATCTCGATCGTGCGGCGCGACAGGCCCGCCCAGAGCAGGTAGGCCATGACCCCTGCGAGCAGCGCTGTGCCGGCAAGTTGCGCCCCTGCGCGGGGCAGTCGCAGCACCGCGGCGGCGTGCTCGGGGGCGAGCGCGAGGGACAGGCCCGCGAGGCAGGTCAGGCCGAGCGCGATCGACAGACTGTAGAAGACGGTGACGGTGGCGACCTCGGCCGCGCTGATCCCCGCGTCGCTGTACAGGCGCAGCCGGATCGCTCCGCCGGTGAAGGCCGAAAAACCGAGGTTGTGTCCGAACACGGCGGCGATGAACGCGGTGAACAGCACCCGCCCATAGTGCAGACGCTTGCGAACGTAGCGCAGGGCGAGCACATCGTAGCCGCTGATCAGGCCGTAGCTGAGGGCGCTCAGAGCGACCGCCATCAGCACGTGGGCGCGCGGGATGCGCCGCAGGTGCGCAAGGATGTCGGCGGGATGCAGCCGCGCAAGTTCGCGGTGCAGCACGAACCCCACGGCGGCCAGCACCAGCAGGGCGGCCAGCGGGGCGAGCCAGCGCAGCAGCTCCAGAACGCGCCGCTCGCGCCCGCCCGAGGGCCCGGCCGGCTGCGAGCGCACTACGGCCTCCGGCCGCCGCCGGCGGCGCGCCGCGCGCGCCGCGCCCGCTGTGCCGGGCAGTACGGGTCGGAATTACACACGGGCGGGCATCGGACCCTCAGCGCGTGAGGGGCCGATAGCGGATCCGGTGCGGCTGCGCGGCGGCATCGCCCTTGCGCCGCTTGAAGTCCTCGACGTATTCCTGATAGTTGCCCTCGAACCAAACGACCTGTGAGTCGCCCTCGAAGGCCAGGATGTGGGTGGCAATGCGGTCGAGGAACCACCGGTCGTGCGAGATGACCACGGCACAGCCGGGAAAACTCACCAGCGCCTCCTCCAGCGCGCGCAGCGTCTCGACGTCCAGATCGTTGGTCGGCTCGTCGAGCAGCAACACGTTGCCCCCGGCGCTCAACACCTTGGCCAGATGCACCCGGTTGCGCTCGCCGCCGGAGAGCTCGCCGATGCGCTGCTGCTGCTGCGCACCCTTGAAGTTGAATCGGCCGACGTAGCTGCGCGAGGGCGTCTCGTAGTTGCCCACCTTGATCATGTCCAGACCGCCGGAGATCTCCTCCCAGACCGTCTTGCGGTCATCGAGCGTCTGGCGCGACTGATCGACGTAGGCCAGCTTGACCGACGGTCCGATCCGGATGGTGCCGGCGTCGGGCTGCTCTGCGCCGGTGAGCATGCGAAACAGAGTGGTCTTGCCCGCGCCGTTCGGCCCGATGATGCCGACGATGCCGCCGCGCGGCAGGCTGAAGGAGAGATTGTCGATCAGCAGCCGCTCCCCGAAACCCTTGCGCAGCCCGTCCGCCTCAATCACCTGCTCACCGAGGCGCTCCCCGGGCGGGATGTAGATCTCGTTGGTCTCGTTGCGCTGCTGGAACTCCCGCGAGGCGAGCTCCTCGTAGCGCTGCAGGCGCGCCTTGCTCTTGGCCTGACGCGCCTTGGGGTTCTGGCGGACCCACTCGAGCTCGTGCTCGAGCGTCTTGCGCAGCGCCTCGCGCTCGCGCTCCTCGACACGCAGCCGCTGCTCCTTCTGCTCGAGCCAGGAGGAGTAGTTGCCGTGCCAGGGAATGCCGTGACCGCGATCGAGCTCGAGGATCCACTCTGCGACGTTGTCGAGGAAGTACCGGTCGTGGGTGACGGCGATGACGGTGCTGGGGTATTGCTCGAGATAGCGCTCCAGCCAGGCAATCGATTCGGCATCGAGGTGGTTGGTCGGCTCATCGAGCAGCAGCATGTCCGGGGCCGACAGCAACAGCCGGCACAGCGCCACGCGGCGCTTCTCACCCCCGGAGAGCGTCTCGATCTTCGCCTCCCAGGGCGGCAGACGCAGCGCGTCGGCCGCGATATCCAGCTTGCGCTCGAGCTCCCAGCCGCCCGCGGCATCGATGGCATCCTGCAGCCGCGCCTGCTCGGCGAGCAGCGCATTCATCTGCTCATCGCTCATCGGCTCGGCGAACCGGTCGCTCAGCCGGTTGAACGCCTCGACCAGGCGCAGCGTCTCGCCGACGCCCTGCATCACCGTGGTGCGCACGTCGCTCGCCGGGTCGAGCTGCGGCTCCTGCGGCAGGTAGCCGATGCGGATGCCGTTCTGCGGCCGGGCCTCCCCGTCGAACTCGGTGTCCAGGCCGGCCATGATCTTCAGCAGGGTCGATTTGCCCGAGCCGTTCAGGCCGAGCACGCCGATCTTGGCGCCGGGGAAAAAGGAGAGGCTGATGTCGCGGAGGATGACGCGCTTCGGCGGCACCACCTTCGACACCCGATTCATCGTATAAATGTACTGGGCCATGCAAGCTCAACGGCGGGTGGATGGGGCGATCGGGGCGTACGGGACGCCCGGGCGGGCATTATGGCGCGAGCGCGAGGGGCTTGGGCAGAGGGTGGCAGGCCCGCCGCCCGGCGGAATCCTGCCCCGCGCCGATCGCTTCGGTACAATCCGCACGCCTGCCACCGGCGGCAGGACCCGTGCGCTCGCGGTACGCGCCCATCATCAGAGGCTTCACATGTTCTCAAAATCGCAGGATATCCATAGTTTCGACCCCGAGCTGGCCCGGGCCATCGACGGGGAGCGGCGCCGCCAGGAAGAGCACATTGAGCTGATCGCCTCGGAGAACTATGCCAGCCCGCGCGTGCTGGAAGCCCAAGGGTCGGTACTGACCAACAAGTACGCGGAAGGCTATCCGGGCAAGCGCTACTACGGCGGCTGCGAGTACGTGGACATCGCCGAGCAGCTGGCGATCGACCGGGCCAAGAAGCTCTTCGGCGCCGCCTATGCCAACGTGCAGCCGCATTCCGGCTCGCAGGCCAATGCCGCCGCCTACTTCGCCCTGGTGCAGCCCGGGGATGCGATTCTCGGCATGAGCCTCGATCACGGTGGGCATCTCACCCACGGGGCGCGCGTGAACTTCTCCGGCAAGTTCTTCCGTGCCGCGCAGTACGGCATCCGTCCGGACACCGGGGAGATCGACTACGAGCAGGTCGCGCGCCTCGCCGCGGAACACCGCCCGAAACTGATCGTCGCCGGATTCTCCGCCTACTCGCGTGTGATCGACTGGGCGCGCTTTGCGCAGATCGCCAAGGACGCGGGGGCCTACCTGATGGTGGACATGGCGCACGTCGCCGGCCTCGTGGCCGCGGGCGTGTATCCCAGTCCGCTGCCGCATGCCGACGTCGTCACCACCACCACGCACAAGACGCTGCGCGGACCGCGCGGCGGATTGATCCTGGCGCGCGCCAATGAGGAGATCGAGAAGAAGCTCAACTCCCTGGTCTTCCCCGGCACCCAGGGCGGGCCGCTGATGCACGTGATCGCGGCCAAGGCGGTGGCGCTGCTCGAGGCGCTGCAGCCGCAGTTCGTCGACTATCAGCGCCAGGTGCTGGCCAATGCCCGGGCGATGTCGGCGCGGCTGCGCCAGCGCGGTTACGACATCGTCTCCGGCGGCACCGACAACCACCTGTTTCTGCTCAGCCTGATCGGGCGCGAGATCACCGGCAAGGATGCGGACGCGGCGCTCGGCAAGGCCAACATCACCGTCAACAAGAACGCGGTGCCGAACGATCCGCGGCCGCCCTCGATCAGCAGCGGCCTGCGCATCGGCACCCCGGCCTCGACCACGCGGGGCTTCAAGGAGGCCGAGATCCAGCGCGTCGCGGACCTGGTCGCCGACGTGCTCGATGCCGGCGGGGAGGCTGCGGTGATCGAGCGCGTGCGCCGCGAGGTGCTCGAGCTCTGCGGCCGCTTCCCGGTCTACGAGGCCTAAGCGCCGCCGGACCGCAGACGGTCAGCGATCATGCACTGCCCGTTCTGCGGTCACGTCGAGACCAAGGTCACCGACTCGCGCCTGGCGGGCGATGGCGCTCAGATCCGCCGCCGCCGCGAGTGCCTCGCCTGCGGGGAGCGCTTCACGACCTTCGAGACGCCCGAGCTGGTGATGCCGATGGTCATCAAGGGCGATCGGCGGCGCGAGGCGTTTGACGAGTCGAAGCTGCGCGCCGGCATCGAGAAGGCGCTGGAGAAGCGGCCCGTGGCCCGGGCGGCAATCGACGCGGCGGTGAGCCGCCTCACGCACCGCGTGCGAACGCTCGGGGAGCGCGAGGTCGCCTCCGGTGCGATCGGCGAGCTGGTCATGGAGGAGCTGCGCCAGCTCGATGAGGTGGCCTACGTGCGCTTCGCCTCGGTGTATCGGCATTTCGAGGACGTCGAGGCATTTCACGAGGAGATCCGCAAGCTGCGTGATACGCGCGAGGAACGGCCGGCGCGCCCGCGGCGGCGCAGCCCCGCGTCGGCTCCGGCGCGCGAGCAGCTCTCGCTGCTGCCGCCCGAGCCGCCCGCCGGTGCGGACCAGGGCGGCACCGGCGGCAAGGACGGATGAGATCCACGCATGTTCAGCGACTTTGACCACTCGGCCATGTCGCGCGCGCTTGAGCTCGCCGCGCGCGGCCTCGAGACGGCCCATCCGAACCCGCGGGTCGGCTGCGTCATTGCACGCGGCGGGCAAATCATCGGGGAGGGCTGGCATGCACGGACCGGCGAGCCACACGCGGAGGTGCATGCGCTGCGCGCAGCGGGCGATGCCGCGGCCGGTGCGACGGCCTACGTCACGCTCGAGCCGTGCAGCCACCACGGTCGAACCCCGCCGTGTGTGGACGCTTTGCTCCGAGCGGGCATTGCCCGGGTCGTGTTCGCCCTGGACGATCCCAATCCCCGGGTCAACGGCCGCGGCGCCCAGGTGCTGCGCGAGCACGGCCTGCGGGTCGAATCGGGCCTGCTGGCCGAGGCGGCGGCGGATCTGAACATCGGGTTCCTGCAGCGCATGCGTACCGGCCGACCCTGGGTCCGCGTGAAGCTCGCGATGAGCCTCGACGGGCGCACCGCGCTGGCCAACGGGGAGAGCCACTGGATCACCGAGTCGGCCGCGCGGCAGGACGTGCAGCACTGGCGGGCACGCAGCGGTGCGGTCCTCACCGGCATCGGGACGGTGCTGGCGGACGATCCGCGTCTGGACGTACGCCTGGAGGAGCCGCCGCAGGGGGCGCGTCCGCCGCTGCTGCGGGTGGTGCTCGACTCCCGGCTGCGCACCCCGCCGCAGGCACGGCTGTTCTCGGTGTCCGGGGAGGTGCTGCTGGCGACGCTCGCGCCGCCCGCCGGCGAGCAGGCCGATTACGCGCACCGCCGCGCCGCGCTCGAGGGGCGCGCGACGCTCGTGACGCTCCAGCCCGATGCGCAGGGCCAGGTCCCGCTCGCCGAGCTGCTCGCACTGCTGGGGCGGCGCGACATCAATGAGTTGTGGGTGGAGGCAGGACCGCGGCTTGCCGGCGCGCTGCTCGGTGCGCAGCTGGTGGACGAGCTGATCCTCTACGTGGCACCCCGGCTGATCGGTCCCCAGGGCCGTCCGCTCGCCGAGCTGCCCGGCTTGGCGCAGCTTGAGGATTCCCCCTGGTTTGCCATCATGGACTCAAGACAGATTGGTGCCGATCTGCGGCTGCGCCTGCGGCCCGATCGGCGCTGAGTGACGAGGAGCGCAGCGTGTTCACCGGTATCGTGCAGGATGTAGGTTATGTGAGCGCTTGTGAGCCGCGCGGCGGCGACCTGCGCATGAGCTTCACCTGCGAGCGGCTCGATCCGGCCGCCTGGCGGCTCGGCGACAGCGTCAGCGTGCAGGGCTGCTGTCTGACCGTGGTGGCGGTGCAGGGGCGGGCTTTTGCGGCGGACGTCTCGCGCGAGACGCTCAGGCTGACCACCCTCGGGCAGCTCGCCGTCGGGGCGCGGGTCAACCTCGAGCCGGCGCTGCGGCTCGGCGATGCGCTCGGCGGACATCTGGTCACCGGGCACGTCGATGGCCTCGGCCGGGTGCTCGCCGTCGAGGCGGACGCGCGCTCGTGCCGCATGGAGGTGGCGCTGGCGGATCAGACTCTGGCGCGCTTCGTCGCGCGCAAGGGATCGGTCGCCGTCGACGGGGTGAGCCTCACCGTCAATCTCGTGCACGGCGCGTCCTTCAGCGTGAACCTCATCCCGCACACGCGCGAGGTGACGACCCTCGGGGCGCTGCAGCCGCAGCACCTCGTCAACATCGAGGTCGACCTGATGGCCCGCTACGCCGAGCGCCTGACGGCCGGTGCACCGGGGGGAGCGGAGCCGTGATGCGCGCCGCGGTCTGTTTCACCGGTGCTCTCGTGGCTGCCGTGCTGCTCGCTGCCGCGCCGGCGAGCGCCACGGTGCGCATTGGGCGGCCGGCGCCGCCGCTGCTCGTGCGCGAGCTGCGCGGCGGTGAGTTCGACCTCGCGCGTGAGCGTGGCCGGGTGGTGTTGGTGAGCTTCTGGGCGACGTGGTGCTCGCCCTGCCATGCCGAGATGCCGGTGCTGCAGGCGTTCTACCGCCGCTACCACCGCCGCGGCGTGGCGCTGATCGCCGTGAGCGTCGATGAGTCGGCGAGTCTGGCTCGGGTGCGCGCGGCGCTGCGCGGGTTCACCTATCCGGCGGCCCTGGCGCGCGCGGCGCGGCAGGACGGATTTGGCACTCCGCTGGCCGTGCCGATGACCTATGTCATCGATGCCCGGGGGATCGTCCGCGAGCGGCTGCTCGGGGGACCTTCCGGGGTGAGCCTGCGCCAGCTCCGCCAGGCCGTGTTGCCGCTGCTCGCTGCGCGTCGCTAGGGGGCGCGGCCGGGGCGGGAGGCCCCCGGGGGCGGGCCGCCCCACGGTATACTATTGGGCCCAACGCCCCAGGTGCGTCCGATGTCGAAAGTCCTTCCCTTGTCCGGCAAGGCCCCGCCCACCGGCGGCAAATTGAACAGCGTCGAGGAGATCCTGGCGGACCTCAGGGCCGGGCGCATGGTCATCATCATGGACGATGAGGACCGTGAGAACGAGGGCGACCTGATCATGGCGGCCGAGTGCGCGACCTCCGAGGCGGTGGCGTTCATGATCCGGCACACCAGCGGCATCCTGTGCGTGCCCATGGAGGAGGGCTGGCTCGATCGACTCGAGCTGCCGCAGATGGTTTCGAACAACAGCGAGGCGCACCGCACGGCTTTCACGGTATCGGTGGATGCGTGCGCCGGCACCAGCACCGGGGTGTCCTCGAGCGACCGCGCGGTGACCATTCGCACGCTCGCCCGCACCGATGCGCATGCGGCCGATTTCGCCCGGCCGGGGCACATTTTCCCGCTGCGCGCCCGCCGCGGTGGCGTGCTGGTGCGCACCGGGCACACCGAGGCGGCCGTCGACCTGTGTCGCCTCGCCGGGCTGCAGCCGGTGGGGTTGATCTGCGAGGTGATGAACGAGGATGGCTCCATGGCTCGCCGCGAGCAGCTGCACGCGTTTGCCGAGCGGCACGGGCTGAAGATCGGCACCATCGCCGACCTGATCCGGTACCGGCTGCGCAATGAGCGCTCGATCGTGCGGCTCACCGAGCAGCCCGTGGAGACCGAGTTCGGCAGCTTCCGGCTGTTCGCCTACGAGGACCGGGCCGGCGAGGAGGTGCACCTGGCGCTGGTGAAGGGCTCGCTCGAGGGAGCCGAGCCGCCGCTGGTGCGCGTGCATCTGGCCGACCCGCTGCGCGACCTGCTCGGCATCCGCGCCGACCCGCTCGCCTGGACGCTGCGCGCCGCGATGCAGCGCATCGCACATGCCGGCTGCGGCGTGATCGTGATTCTGCGTGAGCGCGAAGCGCCGCATGACCTGCTCGATGCGGTCCGCTCGCTCGGCGGGCCAGTGGAGACCGAGGGGGCGGCGCGCGGTGCGCGCCGCGACGGGGAGGTGCTCAAGACCTTCGGCATCGGCGCGCAGATCCTGAAGGACCTGGGCGTGAAGTCGATGCGGGTGCTGTCGGCGCCGAAGCAGATGCACGGTCTGTCCGCGTTCGGCCTGCAGATTGACAGCTACGTGGGGGAAGACGCTTGAGCGGCCCGCGGCTGCTCGAGGCGGGGCCCGAGGCGCGCGGTCGCAAGGTCGTGGTGGTCGCGGCGCGCTTCAACGACTTCATCGTTTCGAGCCTGCTCAAGGGCGCCGAGGCCGCCTGGGCACGTCACGGCGGGGCGCTCGAGGATCTGCTCGTGGTGCGCGTGCCGGGTGCCTTCGAGCTGCCGGTGGCGGCGCGCAAGCTCGCCGCGAGCGGTCGGTACGACGCGGTGGTGGCGCTCGGGTGCGTGATCCGCGGCGGCACGCCGCACTTCGAATACGTGGCCGGCGAGTGCGCCGGCGGCCTGCAGCGCGCGGCGCTCGAGACGCTGGTGCCGGTCATCTTCGGTGTGCTCACGGTCGAGACGGTCGAGCAGGCCCTGGAGCGGGCCGCGACCGGTCAGGGCAACAAGGGTGGCGAGGCGATGGAAGCGGCGCTTGAGATGGCGGGCGTGTTCGCCCAGCTGGGAGCCTGATGAACGTGCAATCCTCTGCGCGCGCACTCTCGCGGCAGCGCGCGGTGGCGCGCAAGCTCGCGCTGCAGGCGCTGTACCGCTGGCAGATCAACGAGTGTCCCTGGCAGGACCTGGTGCAGGAATTCGGTGCGGCCGAGGACATGTCGCGCGCCGATCGGGAGTATTTCCGCGAGCTGCTCGAGGCGATCTGCGGCTCGCGCGCGGCGCTCGATGAGCTGCTCGCACCGCTGATCGACCGCAGCCCGGCCCTGCTCGATCCGGTGGAACACGCCGCGCTGCTCATCGGGCTGCACGAGCTGGCGCATCGGCCGGACGTGCCCTACCGGGTCGTGATCAACGAGGCGGTCATGCTCACCAAGCGCTTCGGCGCCACGGACGGCCACAAGTACGTCAACGCGGTGCTCGACCGGGCGGCGCGCCAGCTGCGCCCCGCGGAGCATTGAGCGGCGCGGTCGCACGCCCATGCCGCTGTCCGAGTTCGAGCTGATCGAACGGTACTTTCGCCGCTGTGGAGCGGTGCGGGCGGATGTGCGCCTCGGGGTGGGCGATGATGCCGCGCTGCTCGAGCCCGGCGCCGGCACGACGCTGGTGGCGGCCGTCGACACTCTGGTCGAGGGCGTGCATTTTCCGCCCGGCTGTTGCGCCGAGTCGATCGGCCACCGGGCCCTCGCGGTGAACCTCAGCGACCTTGCTGCGATGGGTGCGCGCCCCGCGTGGGCGCTGCTCGCGCTGACGCTGCCGGCGGCCGAGGCGTCCTGGCTCGAAGCCTTCACATCCGGGTTTGCGGCGCTCGCCGAGGCGCACCAGGTCGCGCTGGTCGGCGGCGATACGACACATGGGCCGCTGGTGGTGACGGTGACGCTGCTCGGGCAGGTGCCGGCGGGGGCCGCGCTGCGCCGCAGCGGCGCAGCGCCCGGCGATGCGCTGTTCGTGTCCGGCACGCCCGGGGACGCCGCGGCGGGACTGGCGCTCGAGCAGGGACGGCTCGCCGCCGGGGAGCATGAGGCATTCCTGCGCAAGCGGTTCTTGTTCCCGACGCCGCGCGTCGCCCTCGGGGAGCGGTTGCGCCGGCACGCGAGCGCCTGCATCGACGTGTCGGACGGTCTGCTCGCCGATGCGGGGAAGCTGGCGCGCGCCAGCGGCTGCGGCGTCGAGCTCGAGGCCGAGCGCCTGCCGTTCTCGGCGGCTCTCGGCGCGCTTGGAACCCGGCAGGCGCGTGAGCTGGCCCTCACCGGCGGGGACGACTACGAGCTGTGCTTTGCGGTGCCGGCGGACGCGCTGGGGCGGCTCGAGGCGGAATTGCCCGCTGCACAGTGGGGCTACACGCGCATCGGCACGCTGTGCGCCGGCGCGGCGGTTCGCGTGCGGGATGCGACCGGGGAGCTGAGCGTCGCGACCGCGGGCTACGATCATTTCTCGGCGCCGCAGTCGTAAGATTATGTCAAAACCGGCCGCCGCGCCGGTCGGCCAATTCATGGGGCGCATCACAGCGCGGCGGGTGGGCCCGATCCTATTCTGCCGCCTCTGTCTCACCAGACTCCGCGAGTCATGCCCGCCCACGCTTCAGGACCCACTGCCCATGCGCATCCCGGCCAACGTGAGGCCCTCGAGCGGATCGGCAAATACGAGGTGATCAAGGAGGTCGGGCGCGGCAGCACCGGCGTGGTCTACCTCTCGCATGACGCCTACTACGGGCGCGACGTCGCGATCAAAGTCTACAACGTCGACACCAGCGCCAACGATCAGCGCGCCCGCGCCGCGCGCAAGATGTTCCTCTCGGAGGCGCACCTGGTCGGCATGCTGCAGCATCCGTACGTGCTGCCGATTTTCGATGCGGGCGAGGAGAACGGGCGCTGCTACGTGGTCACCGAGTACGTGCACCACGCCCGCACGCTGACGACCTACTGCCGGCCGGACAACCTGCTGCCGCTGAACGACGTCATCGAGATCGTGTTCAAGTGCGCCAAGGCGCTGCACTACGCGCATACCCGCGGGGTGATTCACCGCGACATCAAGCCCTCGAACATTCTGCTTACCCAGCAAGGCGAGGTGCGCATCATCGACTTCGGCATCGCGCTGGTCTCCGACGCGGACATCTCCCGCATCGAGGGCATCGCCGGCAGCCCCTCGTACATGTCCCCCGAGCAGGTGCAGAGCCTGGAGCTCACCGCGAGTTCGGACATCTACTCGCTCGGGGCGGTGATGTACGAGTTGCTCACCGGCACCCGACCGTTTCGCGCCGGCAACCTGCAGAAGCTGCTGCACCAGATCGTCTACGCCACCCCGCCGCCGATCCACAAGCTGCGCCAGGACGTGTCCGAGGAGCTCGAGACCATCGTGGTCACGGCGCTGCAGAAGGACCCGCTGAAGCGTCAACGCAGCGGACTCGAGCTCGCCGGCGAACTCGCCCGGGTTCACCACCGGCTGCGCCAGAGCAACGTGCGGCTCGATCAGCAGGAGCAGTTCAGCGTGCTGCGGCGGCTGAAGTTCTTCCACGAGTTCTCCCACACCGAGATGAGCGAGGTGCTGCGGGCGAGCGCCTGGCAGCACTACGCCAGTGGCGAGGAGATCGTGCGGGAAGGCGAGCTCGATGACCGCTTCTATATCCTGGTCTCGGGCCGCTGCACGGTGCAGCGGCGCGGCGCGGAGATCGCCCGGCTCGATACCGGGGACTGCTTCGGGGAGGCCAGCTACGTGCCCGGAGCGAAGCGAACCGCCACCGTGCGGGCGCTGAGCGCCGTGACGGTGCTGAAGGTGAGCGCCACGCAGCTCGAGCAGGTCTCGGTGACCTGCCAGCTGCGCTTCAACCGCGTGTTCCTGCGCAGTCTGATCGGGCGCCTGCAGGGCGAGTCCCGCTGACGCTGCGCGCGCGGGCGGGCTGCTGTAGGCTAGCCCGCCGTGCACATACTGCTCATCGAGGATGACGTCGAGGCCGCGAAGTTTCTCGTCAAGGGACTGCGCGAGAGCGGCTATGCCGTCGATCATGCCGCCGGCGGACGCGAGGGGCTGGAGCGCGCGCTCGCCGGCAAGTTCGATCTGATCGTCACGGATCGGATGCTGCCGAAAATCGACGGACTGGAGATCATCCGCCAGCTGCGCGCCGCCGGGCTCACCGTGCCGGTGCTGGTGCTGAGTGCCCTCGGTACGGTTGATGACCGCATCCGCGGGCTGAAGGCCGGCGGCGACGACTACCTCACCAAGCCGTTTGCATTCGACGAGCTGCTGGCGCGCATCGAGGCGCTGCTGCGCCGTCATGCCCGGGCCGGCGAGCCCTCGCGCCTGCAGGTGGCGGACCTGGAGTTCGACCTGCTCACGCGGCGCGTGACCCGCGCCGGACACGAGATCGCCCTCACCGCACGCGAACAGAAGCTGCTCGAGTTCCTCATGCGCCGCGCCGGCCAGGTGGTTACGCGCATGATGCTGCTCGAGGGGGTGTGGGACCTGCACTTCGATCCGCAGAGCAACGTGGTCGACGTGCACATCAGCCGTCTGCGCCAGGCGGTCGATCGGGATTCGGACCGTCCGCTCATCCACACCGTGCGCGGCACCGGCTACGTGCTCAGGGAGGAGCCGTGAGGCGCACGCGGCCGCGCGGTCTGTTCCGCACCAGCGCCTTTCGCATGTCGATGGGCTACACCCTGCTGGTGACGCTCGCGGTCGGCGTGACGCTGGGCAGCACCTATCTGCTGACCCAGCGGATTCTGCGCGACAACATCGATCTGATCATCAACACCGAGCTGAACAGCCTCGAGGACCAGTACATTCTGCGCGGTATCCGCGGCGTGAGTGCCGAGATCAACGTGCGCATCGACAGCTGGGGGCGCATCGGCTCGGTGTACATGCTGGTCGATCCGAAGTTCAAGCGTCTGGCCGGCAACGTGACCAACTGGCCGTTCGACGGTGTGCCCGCGGAGCGCTGGCCGGAGTTTCGCATCGAATCGATCGAGCCCGGCCAGAGTTCGGTGCACCCGGTGCGCGCCGCGGTCCGGCGCCTGCCGAACGGGGATTGGCTGCTCGTCGGCACCGACATGTCGCAGGACCAGCGCTACGCTGAGGCCTTCCAGACCGCCACGCTCTGGGGCATGGGTCTGTCGATCCTGGGGGCGGCGATCGCCGGCTTCGCGTTCAGCTTCCGTCTCAGTCGGCGCGTCGGGGCAGTTACGGATACCTGCGTGCGCATCATGAGCGGCGATCTGGCCCGGCGGCTGCCGGTCGCCGGCAGCCGCGATGAGTTCGATGCGCTCGCAGTCTCGGTCAACCGGGTGCTCGACCGGCTCGAGGAGCAGACGAGCACGCTGCGCGCGACCTTCGACAGCGTGGCGCACGACCTGCGCGCCCCCCTGCAGCGCCTGCGCACGCGCATGGACGCGGTGCTGCGCCTGCCGGATCTGCAGCCCGGCATGCGCGAGCCGGTCGAGTCGGCGCTGCGCGAGGTGGACCGCCTGCAGCGCACGCTCGCGACTCTGCTGCAGATCGCGCTGGCCGAGTCCGGCGCGCCGCTCGCCTCGGTCACACCGGTGAATCTGTCCGAACTGGTCGGCGAGCTCGCCGAGCTGTTCGAGCCGGTGGCGCGCGAACGTGGTCTGACGCTGGGCGCGCGGGCGGCCGAGGGGCTCATCGTCGAAGGCAACCGCCAGCTGCTCGCCCAGATGATCAGCAACCTGGTGGAGAACGCCCTGAAGTTCGTTCCTGCGGGTGGACGGATCGAGCTCGGCCTCGCCCGCCAGGGCGCACTGGCGCACCTGAGCGTGAGCGACAACGGGCCGGGGATGTCAGCCGAACAGCGCCGTCAGGCCGGCCAGCCGTTCGTGCGCGTCGGGCCGCTCACCGGCGGGGCGGGCGGGGGGCTTGGCCTGCTGCTGGTCGGGGCGATCGCCCGCCTGCACCGTGCCCAGCTCGTGTTGGAGGACAACCAGCCCGGCGTGCGCGCCGTCGTGGCGCTGCCGCTGCTCGCGGCGAGCGCGCCCTAGCCGACTCACAGCGCCTTGCGCTTGTCGCGCTCGATGAGCGCGTAGGCGGAATGATTGTGGATGGACTCGAAGTTCTCCGACTCCACCACGTACGCGACGATCCGCTCCTCTTCGTTCAGCCGCGTGGCCACGTCCCGCACCATGTCCTCGACAAACTTCGGGTTATCGTAGGCGCGCTCGGTCACGTATTTCTCATCGGGACGCTTGAGGATGCCGTACAGCTCGCAGGAGGCTTCCTGCTCGGCGATCTCGATCAGCTCCTCGATCCACATGTGCCGCT
>JAKAZL010000133.1 GCA_021815925.1 Pseudomonadota bacterium
GCGTTTCTTGCGGGCGGCGAGCGCTCAACCCCGGCAAACTGCAGGCAGGGGAGGCGGCCGGGAGCGCGACAGATCGTCCCGATTGGTGACACTGTCACGCCCGGACATGACACAGCTCATGCCGTGCCGGGGCGGCCGGAGGGGGGAACGTATGATCAACGCAACAGCCGCTTTGACCGATGCGGGTGTGATCGATCTACCCGAGTTCGGCGTCGGTGCCGAGCCGGTGCTCACGGCACCGTGCCTGACGCTGGAGGAACTCGCCGGCGAGGACCCGCAGATGCGGCGCAACGTCCAGCGCGCGTATCGCATCGTCGATACGGACATCCCGGTACTGATCCAGGGGCCGACCGGCTCGGGCAAGGAAGCCTTCGCGCGCGCCATGCATGCCATCAGTCGTCGCGGCGCGCGGCCGTTCGTCGCCGTGAATTGCGCGGCGATTCCGGAGACGCTGATCGAGAGCGAGCTGTTCGGCTACCGCCCCGGTGCCTTCACCGGGGCGCGGCGCGAGGGGCTGCGCGGGCGCATCGCGCACTCCTCGGGCGGCACGCTGTTTCTCGATGAGATCGGCGACATGCCGCTCGCACTGCAGAGCCGGCTGCTGCGCGTGCTGGAGGAGCACCAGATCGTCCCGCTCGGCAGCGATTCCCCCTGCCCGGTGGACCTGCACGTGCTGGCGGCCTCGCACCGCGATTTGCGCGAAATGATCGCCCAAGGCTCGTTTCGCGAGGATCTGTACTATCGGCTGAACGGGTTGACGCTCGAGCTGCCGGCGCTCAGCGAGCGGGCGGACAAGGAGCGGGTGATTCGCCTCACGCTCGCTGCCCAGGTGCGCCGTGCCGGCGCGGTCCGTATCGAGCCGGAGGCGCTCGAGCGGCTGCTCGCCTATTCCTGGCCCGGAAACGTGCGTGAGCTGCACAACGTCGTGCGCACGGCGCTGGCGATCTGCGACGGCGGGATCATTCGCCTCACGGACCTGCCGGGCCAGATCGGCGCGCCGGAGGGGATGAGCGCAGCGCCGCCCTCATCACCACCGGCGTACCGCAAGGACCTGCTGCGCGCTCTGGAGCGCACGACGCTGCTGCGGGTCATTGACGTCAACCGCGGCAACGTCAGCCGGGCGGCGGCCGATCTGGGCGTCAGCCGCAACACGTTGTACCGAAAAATGAAGCGGCACGGCATCGCGCCGCAGACCTGTCGCGCCGCCGGGCTACGCTAACCGGCGGGCTGCGGGTAGCACTCAGCGGCGTACCGGCAGCGTGATCCGCAGTCGGCGCAGATTACGATACAGCGTGTTGCGGCCGATGCCGAGGGAGTGCGCGACGCGGCTGAGATTGCCCTGGTACAGCTCGATCTCGTGCAGCAGCGCGCTGCGCTCGGCCCGCTCCAGCGGGTTGAGGCACTTGGCCTCCTCGGGCAGCGTCTCCTCGCCGCGCACCTCGCCGGCGCCGTACTCGGCCGGTAGGCAACCGGCGTCGAGCTGGTTGGAGGAGCGCATGGCGATCATCCCGCGCAGCACGTTGCGCAGCTGGCGGATGTTGCCCGGCCAGCTGTAGGCCTTGAGCGCATCGACCATGTCCTCGCCCATGCCGACCGCCGGTGTGGCGGCGCTTTCCTGGGCGAAGATGTGGCGGATGATGGCCGCCTTGTCCTTGCGTTCGCGCAGCGGCGGCAGGCTGAGCACCAGGCCCTGCAGCCGGTAGAACAGATCCTCGCGCAATTGGCCGTGCAGGACTTTCTCGTGCAGATCGCGGCGCGTGGCACTGACCAGCTGAATATCGACGCGCAGCGGTTCGCTCGCCGCCGCCGCCGGCAGCGCGCGCTCCTCGAGTACCTGCAGCAGCTGCGTCTGCAGCGTCGTCGGCAGCTCACCGACGTCATCCAGGAACAGTGTGCCGCCGTTGGCCTGGACGATCCGTCCGATGAACGGCTCGGCACGTGAGCCGATCGCCGCCGCCGGCGGCGAGGCGGCGCCGCTCGTGCCCGGCGATTCGGCGAGCGAGCCGCAATGTACCGTGACGAAGGGCCGCTCGGCCCGTTCGCTCGAGGCGTGCAGCGCGCGGGCGAAGCATTCCTTGCCGGTGCCGGACTCCCCGATGAGCAGGATGGGGATGTCGCGCGAGAGCGTGCGGCGCGCGGCCTGGATGTTGCGGGCCATCACCGGATCGCCGAGGTCGAGCGCCTCGAGCGGTCCGCGATTTGGATCGAGCGGGGCAGGCTCGGTACCCGGCGTTCCGCGCGTGCGGCCGGCGCGCTTGGACTGCGGGGCCTGCGCGATGCCGAACACCCGTCCGCCGTGGCGGGCGTCGTACAGCGTGAGCGGGTGGAAGGACTTGCGTTGGCTGCGCGCGAGCAGCGCGCCCAGCGACACGGTGAACACCCGCTCGAGCGGCGCTCCGATCAGCTCGGCCGCCGACTTCAGACCGAGCTGGAACAGCGCATTGCGGTCGAGCGCGCTGATCACACCGGCCGCATCGAGGGCGATGATGCCCTCGCCCCAGGTGCCGAGCAGCTCGGGTCGGCTGTGGAAGCGCACCACGTTGGCATCGCGGAAGTGATGCAGGAACAGCCGGTTCTCGATCATCTGCGCGGCCATGTTGACCAGCACCAGGGTGTGCTGCTGGGCGCGATCGGACTCCCCGGAGGCATCGAGCACGGCGATCAGCTCGCCGCGATGATCGAAGATCGGCGCGGCGCAGCAGGTCAGGCCGTTGTTGCGGGCGAAAAAATGCTGCTCGCGGTGCACGATGAGCGGGGTGCGCTCGACCAGGCAGGTGCCCATGCCGTTGGTGCCCCCGTGCTCCTCGTCCCACATCGCCCCGAGCACCAGTCCGGTGCGAAAGGCGGCATTGCGGAAGCTGAAGTCGCCGTAGTAATCGAGCAGTACACCGTCGCGATCCGTGAGGATGATGGAGTAGCCCGAGCCGGCCAGCTGGTGATACAGGTGCGCCATTTCAGCATCGGCGAGCGCCAGCAGGTCGCGGTTCTGGTCCTTGCGCCGCAGGCGCTCCTGGCGGGGCAGGACGTAGGGTTCGTGCTCGGACTTCGGGTCGAGGTGGTATTGATTGAGACAGCGCAGCCAGGAGCGCCGGATGTACTCCGGGGTTGCCGGATCTTCGTGCCGCGAGGTCGCGCGCGCCGCCGTCAGCCCCTGGCGCTGGCGGCCATCAGTTGCCCCTAGCATGGCGTCCCCCCTCTGGCCCTCGAACTGACGATTATGCGCCTCGAGAGCCACCTGGCAACCCGGCAGGACCGAGTTCGGCACAGCCGCCCCTAAATGTGTTCCGAATCGGGACAGTACCGCAGTCCCGATGCCGCCCGGGCGCCGCGCGGCATTGCACCGCGGAGTGCCGCGTAGACTCCAGCCGCCGGCCGGCGCGGGCAGTCGAACCGCCGCGCGGCCTTCCCCCGGTCCGCTCGCCGGTCTCGACCGCGCGCCACGGTGGAGCGGAGAGGCTGGAAGCCGGTAGACTCACGCCTTGTTGTACAGACGTATTGGGAGCGCTATGAAGACGAAAGCGGCGATCGCGTTCGAGGCCGGCAAGCCCTTGGAGGTGGTGATGCTGGACCTGGAGGGCCCGAAGGCCGGGGAAGTGCTGGTGGAGATCAAGGCGAGCGGGGTGTGCCACACGGACGAGTTCACGCGCTCCGGGGCGGATC
>JAKAZL010000043.1 GCA_021815925.1 Pseudomonadota bacterium
TTCTTCAGTCCGCGCGAGGGCTGGGTGCCGATGCCGAGCACCTCGATGGCGCCGTCGGCGCCGACCTCCCCCACCAGGGCGAGCACCTTGGACGTGCCGATGTCGAGACCCACGATGAGGTCCCGGTCGGATCGCTTACGCATCGCGGCCTCCTCGGCGGGACGGCTGCGCGGGCGAGACGTCCCGCGGCGCACCCGAGCGCCAACCAATCGCAAAACCGTTCATGTAACGCATATCGATGTAGGAAATGTCCTCGGCACGACGCTTGACGATCGGCAGCGCCACGTCGACGAACTTCTCGAAGCGCGCATCGAACTGGGAACGTCCGAGCCGCACGGTGATGCCGTCGTTCAGGGTGAACTGCCAGGTCCCGCGGGCATCGAGCGCGAGCGCACTGATCGCGAAGCCCTCGGGGGCGAGCTGCCCGCTCATGCGCAGGTAGCGCCCGGTCACCTGCTCGGAGGTCCCGTCCGGCCCCGATAGCGCCGGCAGCCCCGCCGGCGCGCCCGCCGTGTCGGTCACGAACTGCACGCCGTCGCGGTTGACCAGGCCGCTGTTGTTCCAACGGGCGAGTGCGACCTGCTCGTGCACCCGCACCGCCAGCGCATCGGGCCACACGCGCCGCACGCTGGCGCGCTCGACCCAGGGCAGGGCCTCGACCGCTGCGCGCACCCCGCCGATGTTCACGCTGAGGATGCCGGCGCCCTCGGCCCGCGCGGCCACCGCGCGCTCGACGGCGAGCGGGGTGACGTGGCGGAAGTCCCCACGGACCGTGACGGCGCGGATCGGACGGTTCAGCCCCCACAGCGCGCCCCAGAGCACCGCGCCCGCCGCGAGCCCGGCGAGCACCCGGCGCACGAGCGGTCGGCGGCGCGCAGCGCCCTGCTCGGCCGACCGTCGTTTGCTGCGGCGCTTGAACATGGCCTCAGCCACCCTCCCCGGCACGGGCGGCCGGGATGCGCCGTGTCAGGCTCGTCTCGAGCACGCGCCAGACGAGTTCGTCGAAGTCGATCCCGGCGGCGTGCGCCGCCATCGGCACGAGCGAGTGTCCGGTCATCCCGGGCACGGTGTTGATCTCGAGCAGCAGCGGCCGTCCGGCGGCGTCCATGCGGAAGTCCACCCGGCCCCAGCCTTCAGCGCCGATGGCCGCGAACGCGGCGAGCGCGAGGGCGCCAAGATGTCGCTCGGCCGGCTCGGAAAGATCCGCGGGACAGAGGTAGCGCGTGTCCTCGCGCAGGTACTTCGCCTCGTAGTCGTAGAACGCGCGCGGCGTCTCGATCCGGATCGACGGCAGCGCCACGCCCTGCAGCAGCGCGACGGTGTACTCCCCGCCGCCGATCCACGCCTCGGCGAACACGTCGCGCTCGACGGCGCGTGCCGCGGCGTAGGCGAGCGGCAGATCCGCGGCACTCTCGACCTTGCTCATGCCAACACTGGATCCCTGGCTCGCGGGCTTGACGATCAGCGGCAGACCGAGCTGCTCGAGCGCCAGCTCGAAGTCCTCGACGCCGCCGAGCGCGAGCGCCGCCGGGCTCGCCACGCCGATCGCCTTGGCGAGCCGCTTGGTGCGCAGCTTGTCCATGCCGATGGCCGAGCCCATGACGCCGCTGCCGGTGTACGGCACGCCGAGCCACTCGAGCGCCCCCTGCACCGTGCCGTCCTCCCCGCCGGGACCGTGCAGCGCGATCCACACCCGATCGATGCGCGCGGCGCACAGCTCGGCCAACGGGCGCTCGCTCGGGTCGAAGATCTCGGCCGCCACGCCGCGGCGCCTGAGCGCCTCGAGCACCGCCGCGCCCGAGAGCAGTGAGATCGCCCGCTCGCTCGAGTCGCCCCCGGCCAGCACCGCGACGCGGCCGAAGTGCTCGGCGGCGCTCACGTGCTGCATCCAGGCCGGATCGTGCTGCAGCCGCATCAGTGCCGCTCCCCCACGATGCGCACCTCGGTCGTGAGACGCACACCGTGCAAGCGCTCGACCGTCTCCTGCACCTTGCCGATCAGCGACTCGATGTCGCTCGCGCTCGCCGCTCCGTCGTTGAGGATGAAGTTGGCATGCTTGTCCGACACCGATGCGCCGCCGATGGCAAGTCCCTTCAGGCCACTCGCCTCGATCAGGCGCGCCGCGTGATCGCCGGGCGGATTGGTGAACACCGAGCCGCAGCTCCAGGCGCCGATCGGCTGGGTGGCGCGGCGCCGCTCGAGCAGGTCGCGCACCTCGTTCCCGTGCGTCGCGGGGCTCTTCTCGAAGCGCAGCGTCGCGGCGAGGAACCACTCCTCGGCTGCGGGCGGCTCGACGTGCCGATAGCCGACGCGGTATTCGGCGGCGGCGCGCCGATGCTCGCGGCCCCGCCGGTCGATGGTTTGCACCTCGAGGACCTGCCGCCAGGTCTCCCCGCCGAAGGCGCCGGCGTTCATCGCGAGCGCCCCGCCGAGGGTGCCGGGGATGCCGGCGAAGAACTCCGCCGGGCCGAGCCCCCAGCGCACACACTGGCGCGCGATGCGCGCACAGGCCACGCCGCTCTCGCCGTAGACCGTGGTCTCGCTGGTACGCTCGAGCCGCTCAAACGCACCGTGCGTGCACACCACCACGCCGCGCAGGCCGCCGTCGCGAACCAGCAGGTTGCTGCCGAGTCCGAGCCAGAACAGCGGCACGTCGGCCGGCAGAGCGCGCAGGAAGGCGGCAAGGTCGGCCCGGCTTTCCGGGGTGAAGAAGATGTCCGCGGGACCGCCCACGTGCCACGAGGTATGGCGGCTCATCGGCTCATCACGGCGGATGCGCGCCAGGAACTGCGGGGCGAGCGCGAGCGTCATGAGCGCCTCGGCGCCGGGAGCAACGCCGGGAGGCGCGCCGGCAAACCGTGGGCGACGGCGCTGATGTTGCCCGCGCCCATGGTGACGATCAGATCGCCAGCGCGGATCACATCGCGCAGCGACTCGGCCAGCTCCTCGACGCGGGCCACGAACAGCGGCTCGACCTGGCCGCGGCTGCGCACCGCGCGGCAGATCGCCCGCCCGTCGGCACCCGCGATGGGCGTCTCGCCGGCGGCGTACACCTCGGTGACCAGCAGCACATCCACCCCGGCGAGCACGCGGGCAAAGTCATCGATCAGATCGTGCGTACGGCTGTAACGGTGCGGCTGGAAGGCGAGCACGATGCGCCGGCCGGGATAGCCCTGGCGAAGCGCCTCGAGGGTGGCGGCCACCTCGGTGGGATGATGACCGTAGTCATCGACGACCGTGACCGTGCCGACGGCCGTGTCGATGTCGGCCACGTGCTGCAGGCGCCGGTCGATGCCCTGGAAGTTCGCGAGCGCGCGGCTGATGGCCGCATCCGCAATGCCCAGATCGGTCGCCACGGCGATCGCCGCCAAGGCGTTCTGGACGTTGTGCGTGCCCGGCAGGTTGACGGTGACCTCGAGCGGTGCACCCGACTCGCGCGTGACGGTGAAGCGCGTCCGCAGTCCCTCGCGACGCAGATCGCCGCCGCGTACGTCGGCATCCTCGCTCAGGCCGTAGGTGCGCACGTGCCGGCCGACCCGCGGCAGGATGGCGCGCACGTGCTCGCAGTCCAGGCCCAGCACCGCCAGGCCGTAGAACGGCAGGTTGTGCAGGAAGTCGACGAAGCTCTGCGCCAGGCGGGTGAAATCCCCGCCGTGCGTGCCGAGGTGATCATTGTCGATGTTGGTGACCACGGCCACGAGCGGCTGCAGGTGCATGAACGAGGCGTCGCTCTCGTCCGCCTCGGCGACGAGGTAACGGCCCGAGCCGAGGCGCGCATGACTGCCGGCGCTCTTCAACCGTCCGCCGATCACGAAGGTCGGATCCTCCCCGCCCTCGGCGAGGATGCTGGCGATGAGGCTCGTGGTGGTGGTTTTGCCGTGCGTCCCGGCGACGGCGATCGCGTAGCGGAAGCGCATCAGCTCCCCGAGCATCTCGGCGCGCGAGACCACCGGGATGCGCGCCTCCTGCGCGGCGAGCACTTCCGGATTGTCCTTCGGCACGGCCCCCGAGACCACCAGCACGTCGGCGCCGGCGATGTTGCCGGCGGCATGCCCGAGCACGATGCGCGCCCCGAGTGTGCGCAGCCGCTCGGCGGCCGCACCGCCGCGCAGATCCGAGCCCTGCACGTGGTAGCCGAGGTTGAGCAGCACCTCGGCGATGCCGCTCATGCCGCTGCCGCCGATTCCGACGAAGTGGATCGTCTCGATGCGGCGCATGCGGTCGATGCCGCGTGATTCGCTCATGCGGCCCTCCCGAGGTATTTCAGGCAGCTCGCGGCGAGCGCCTCGGTGGCCTCGGGCCGGGCGAGCGCGCGGGCGCGCTCGGCCATCTCCACCAGCCGCTCGCGTCCGACGCACAGCCGCTCGAGCTCGGCGGCGAGCCGCTCGACGGTGAGCTCGCGCTCGGACAGCAGGATCGCCGCGCCCTGGCGCACCAGCAGCCGCGCGTTGTAGGTCTGGTGATCGTCGACGGCCGCCGGGAACGGCACCAGCACCGCAGCGAGCCCGGCGGCGGCGAGCTCCGAGACCGTGAGCGCCCCGGCGCGGCAGATTGCGAGATCCGCCCAGGCGTAGGCTGCGGCCATGTCGGCGATGAACGGCTGCACGTCGGCCGCCACGCCGGCCTCGGCGTAGCTCTGCCGGCACGCCTCGATCCAGCGCTCCCCGGCCTGGTGGCGCACCTCGATGCGACAGGCCGCGGCGGCCCGCGCCAGCGCGTAGGGCACCACGGTGTTGAGCCGCACCGCGCCCTGGCTGCCGCCGATGACGAGCACGCGCACCGGGGCGGCGCGGGCCGCGAGCCGCTCGCGCGGCGGTGCGAGCGCGCTGATCTCGCGACGCACCGGGTTGCCGATGGTGCGGGCGCGTACGGCCGGACCGAAGCTCCCGGGGAAGGCCTCGAACACCTCGCGCGCGAGCGGCGCGAGCGTCCGGTTGGTGAAGCCCGCGATCGCGTTCTGCTCGTGGATGAGCAGCGGTCGGCGCGTCAGCCAGGCGGCGATCCCGCCCGGGCCGGTGACGAACCCGCCGAGCCCGACCACCACGCTCGGCCGTCGCCGGCGCATGACCGCAAGCGCCTGCCACAGCGCCACGGTCAGCCGCCAGGGCGCCGCGAGGCGCGTGCGCCAGCCCTTGCCGCGCAGTCCGCCGACCGACAGCCACTCGATGGCGATGCCCTCGGCCGGCACGAGGCGCGCCTCGATGCCGCGGCGTGTGCCGAGCCAGACCACCTCCACCGCACTGGCGCGCAAGTTGCGGGCGAGCGCGAGCGCCGGAAAGACGTGCCCGCCGGTGCCGCCCGCCATGATCAGGACCGGCCCCTTCATGCGCCGTCCTCCGCGCGCAGCCGGGCCGCGCCGCGGCTCTCGAGCAGCGTCTCGTGATAGATGCGCAGCAGCAGACCGACCCAGATCAGCGTCATGATCATGCTCGAGCGTCCGTAGCTCATGAGCGGCAGGGTGAGACCCTTGGTCGGCAGCACGCCCATGTTGACGCCGATGTTGATGAACGTCTGCATGCCGAGCCACAGCCCGAAGCCCGCTGCCAGCAGCCGCTGAAAGGTGAGTCCGGCGCGCGCGGCGAGCTCGGCGATCTGGAAGGTGCGCCAGATGAGCGCCACGAACAGACCGATCGTGAGCAGCACGCCGGCGAGGCCGAGCTCCTCGGCGAGCACCGCGAACAGGAAGTCGGTATGCGCCTCGGGCAGGTAGAACAGCTTCTGCACGCTGTTGCCGAGACCGACGCCGAACCACTTGCCGCGGCCGATCGCGATCAGCGACTGGGTCAGCTGAAACCCGCTGCCGTAGGGCGAAGCCCACGGGTTGATGAAACCGGTGATGCGCCGCAGGCGGTAGGCGGAGGTCACCGCCAGCACCCCGAAGGCGAGCGCCGCCACCAGGGTGAGCAGCAGCACGTACCGCATGCGCGCCCCGGAGAGGAACAGCATGCCGAAGCCGGCGGCGAACAGCACCGCCGCGGCTCCGAAGTCCGGCTCCCCGAGCAGCAGCGTGGCGATCAGCGCGAGCAGCGCCAGCGGCTTGATCAGACCCTTGAAGCTCTCGTGCAGCTCGTCCTGGCGGCGCGCGGCGTAGCTGGCGATGTAGGCGAGCACCAGCAGGCGGGCGAGCTCGGAGATCTGGAAGCTGAAGCCGGCCAGGTGCAGCCAGCGGCGCCCGCCGTTGACGCGCAGGCCGAGCCCGGGCACCAGCACCGCCAGCAGCAGCACGACCGCCCCGACCATCAGCCAGGGCGAGAGGCGCTCGAGCCGCTCGCACTTGAACCAGAACACGAACACCGCGCCGGCGAGCCCGATCGCCACCGCGATCAGTTGCCGCTCGAGGAAGTAAAACGGCTGCCCGGTGTACTGATCGGCGATCGAGATCGACGCCGAGGTCATCATGATCAGACCGAACAGCACGATCGCCAGCACCAACGCCAACGTCACGCTGTCGATGTAGATGACCCGTCCACGTCCGCTCGAGCGGGCGAAGGACATCGGGGTGCGCTCAGCGACGCTCATGCCTTGAGCTCCCGCACGGCGGCGGCGAACACCTCGCCGCGCTCGGCGTAGTCGCGGAACATATCGAGGCTGGCGCACGCCGGTGAGAGCAGCACGGTGTCGCCGGTCCGCGCAGCGCGCGCGGCGGCCTGCACAGCCTCGGGCATCGACCCGGCCCGCTCCACGGG
Organism: Pseudomonadota bacterium; assembly: GCA_021815925.1. GTDB lineage: Bacteria > Pseudomonadota > Gammaproteobacteria > Steroidobacterales > Steroidobacteraceae > 13-2-20CM-66-19. The sequence goes on from JAKAZL010000043.1 coordinate 6,687, forward strand.
GCAGATACCCTCGAGCGCCGCCCCGATGCGCGGGCCGTCCCGGCCGATCAGCACCACCCGGCGCGCCTTGCCGCGCAACGCCGCGGCGAGCGGGGTGAAGTCCTGGTTCTTGCCCTCGCCGCCGGCGATCAGCACCAGCGGGCCGTCCATGCCGCTCACGGCCGCGAGCGTCGCCCCGACGTTGGTGCCCTTCGAGTCGTTGATGTAGCTGACCCCGGCGATCTCGGCCACCCACTGCGTACGATGCGCCAGACCGGGAAATTCCTGCAGCTCCGCCAGCATCGCCGCGAGCGGCAGCTCGAGCGCCTCCCCGAGCGCGAGCGCCGCGAGCGCATTGGCGGCGTTGTGCAGGCCGCGCAGGCGCATCGAGCCCACGGCAAGCAGCGGCTCGCCGCGGCGCGTGAGCCAGCGCTCGGCGCCCTGCTGCACGGCATAGATCGCTCCGCCGGCGCCGCGCACCGAGAACCCGAGCACGCGCTGGTCGGCGCGCGTCATGCGCGCGACCAACGGGTCATCGAGGTTGACCACCGCGGTGTCGCAGCGCTCGAAGATGCGCGCCTTGGACAACGCGTAGTCCTCCAGCGAGGGATAGCGGTCGAGGTGATCGGCGGTGACGTTGAGCACGGCGGCCGCCTTCAGATCGAGCGACTGCGTGGTGTCGAGCTGGAAGCTCGACAGCTCGAGCACGTAGAGCTCCGTGGGCCGCTCGGCCCGCTCGGCCGCGGCCAGCAGATCGAGCGCCGGCTCGCCGAGGTTGCCGCCGACGCGCGCCTCGAGCCCGGCGCGCACGGCCATGCGCCCGAGCAGGCTCGTGACGGTGCTCTTGCCGTTGGTGCCGGTGATGCCCGCCACGGGCGCGCTCACGGCGCGCGCGAACAGCTCGATGTCGCCGAAGATCTCGATGCCGCGCCGGCGGGCCTCGAGGAAAAACGGCAGATCAAGCGGCAGTCCCGGCGAGGCCACCACGCAGACCGCCTCGGCGAGCAGACCGGCATCGAGTCCGCCGAGGCGCACCTCGATCTGCGGATCGAGCGCGCGCAGCTCGGCGAGCTGCGGCGGCGCGGCGCGCGTGTCGGTGAGGGCGAGCTGCCAGCCGCGCTCGCGCAGATAGCGCGCGCACGAAAGACCGGTGCGGCCCAGGCCGGCAATGACGGCGGTGGCGGGCTTGTGGCGGGTCTCGCTCATCTGAGTTTCAGCGTCGCAAGCCCGGCGAGCACCAGGATCAGCGAGATGATCCAGAAGCGCACGATGACCTTCGGCTCGGCCCAGCCCTTGAGCTCGAAGTGATGATGCAGCGGGGCCATGCGGAAGATCCGCCGGCCGGTCAGCTTGAACGAGGCCACCTGCAGGATCACCGAGGCGGTCTCGAGCACGAACACCCCGCCCATGACGAGCGCGACCAGCTCCTGGCGGACCATGACGGCGATGACCCCGAGCGCCGCGCCGATGGCGAGCGCGCCGACATCGCCCATGAACACCTGCGCCGGGTAGGCGTTGAACCAGAGGAAGCCCAGTCCCGCCCCCGAGAGCGCCGAGCAAAAGATGAGCAGCTCGCCGGCACCCGGGATCTGCGGAATCTCCAGGTAATGGGCGAACACCGCGTTGCCGCTGGCGTAGGCGAAGATGCCCAGTCCCGCCGAGACCAGCGTCGCCGGCATGATGGCCAGCCCGTCGAGCCCGTCGGTGAGGTTCACCGCGTTGCTCATGCCGACGGTCATCAGGTAGGTGATGGTGATGAACACCCCCACCGGCAGCGGCTCGGCAAAGGTCTTGAGGAACGGCAGGTACAGGGTCCGCTCGGCCGGAACGCTCGCGGTGTAGTAGAGCACCGCGGCGATCGCCAGGCCGAACACCGACTGGAACAGGTACTTCCAACGGGCGGGCAGCCCGCGCGCATTGCGCACCACGAGCTTGAGGTAATCGTCGAGAAAGCCGATCAGACCGAACGCGAAGGTCACCGCGAGCACCAGCCAGACCTGCCGGCTGGTGAGCTTGGCCCACAGCAGCGTGCTCACCAGCGTGGTGACCAGGATCAGCGTGCCGCCCATGGTCGGGGTGCCCGCCTTGGGCAGATGGCTCTGCGGGCCGTCCTCGCGCACCACCTGCCCGATCTGGTAGCGCGAGAGACGCTCGATCAGGGCCGGACCGACCAGCAGCGAGATCGCGAGCGAGGAGCCCATGGCGAGAATCGCGCGGAACGTCAGGTACGAGAAGACGTTGAAGCCCGAGTACCAGGTGATGAGGCGGTGGGCGAGCCAGTAGAGCATTTAGTGGACCTCCGCCGGTGAGCCGCCGGCGGCGAGCGCCGCGACCACCCGTTCGAGCCGGTTGACCCTCGACCCCTTCACCAGCACGACCACGCCGGCACCGGCCTCGGCGAGCTCCGCGCGCAGCGCCTCGGCAAGCGCATCGGTCTGCGGGAACCAGCGCGCGCCGGTGCCGAAGCGCTCGACCGCGAGCGCCGCGAGCGCTCCGGTCGCATAGAGGCGCTCCACGCCCTGCGCGCGGGCGAACTCGCCGATCTCGACATGCGCGCTCTCGGCGAACTCGCCGAGTTCGGCCATCTCGCCGAGCACCAGCCAGCGCCGGCCCGCCAGCGAGGCCAGCACTTCGATGCCGGAGCGGACCGAGCTGGGATTGGCGTTGTAGGAATCGTCGATGATCCAGGCGCCGCTCATCGCCGCCTTCAGCTGCAGCCGGCCGGAGACGGGCCGCACCGCGGCGAGACCGGCGACGATGTGCTCGAGGCTCGCCCCGGCGCTCGCGGCCGCCGCGGCTGCCGCGAGCGCGTTGGCCACGTTGTGCCGACCGCCCACATGCAGCTCGATCGGCGCGGTGCCGAGGGGACTGTCCAGCGTGAAGCGGCTGAGAAAGCCCTCCGGCGTCAGCGTCGCGTCCAGGCCGCTGGCGCGGAAGTCCGCCCCGCTTGCCCATCCGAAGGTCACCACGCGCGCCGGCGTCATCGCCCGCCAGAGCGCGAAGAACGGATCGTCGGCGTTGAGCACCGCGCGCGCGCCGCTCGTGAGTCCGGCGACCATCTCGCCCTCGGCACGCGCCACGCCCTCGAGGCTGCCGAAGCCCTCCAGGTGCTCAGCACCCGCGTTGGTAATCAGCCCGACGGTGGGCCGGGCGATGCGCACCAGCTCGGCGACCTCCCCGGCGCGATTGGCGCCCATCTCGATCACCGCAGCGCGATGCGTCGGCTCGAGCCTGAGCAGCGTCAGGGGCACCCCGATGTGGTTGTTGAAATTACCGCGCGTCGCCAGACACTCCCCCGCCTGCGCGAGGATGGCCGCGGTCATCTCCTTGGTCGTGGTCTTGCCGTTGCTGCCGGCGACACCCACCACCGGGATCGCGCAGGCCGCGCGCCAGGCCTGCCCGGCCCGCTGCAGCGCGAGGAGCGCATCGTCCACCACGATCTGCGCGAGCGGGAGCGGCTGCTCGCGCTCGAGGACGGCGCCGGCCGCGCCGCGCTCCAGCGCCGCGGCAAGAAACTCCGCGCCATCGAACCGCGGTCCGCGCAGCGCGACGAACAGATCGCCGGGCTGCAGGGTGCGGGTGTCGATGGAGACACCGCCGAACGGCCGGTCCGCGCCGTGCAGCCGACCGCCGCACGATTCGGCGAACCGCGCGAGGGTGCGGACCACGCTCATGCGTCCTCCCCGAGCCCGAGCGTCGCGCGAACCACGGCTTGATCGCTGAAGGGATGCTGCACGGTGCCGTAAGTCTGGTAGGTCTCGTGCCCCTTGCCGGCGATGAGCACCACGTCGCCGGCGCCGCTGACCTCGAGCGCCGTGCGAATCGCCGCGGCCCGGTCGTGCTCGATGCGTGCGGCGCCGCCCGGCATGCCGGCGAGGATGTCGGCGGTGATGCGCTCGGGCGCCTCGCTGCGCGGATTGTCATCGGTGAGGATGACCTCGTCGGCCCGCTCGGCGGCGATGGCGCCCATCATCGGGCGCTTGCCGCTGTCGCGATCCCCACCGCAGCCGAACACCACGCGCAACCGGCCGCGGCAATGCCGGCGAGCATTGGTGAGCGCCTGGGCGAGAGCATCGGGGGTGTGCGCGTAATCGATGATCGCGAGCGGCCGGCCCGCATCGCCGCCGAAGGCTTCCATGCGACCCGGCGCGGCCCGGCAGGTCCTCAGCGCCGTGACGGCCGCCTCGAACGACACCGCCGCGCCGAGCAGCACGGCGAGCACCGTGAGGGTGTTGTCGGCATTGAAATCTCCGATCAGCGGCATCGTCAGCTCACCGGCGCCCCAGCTCGTCTCGAGCGCGATGTGCAGCCCGATGCCCTGCGGCCGGACCGCGCTGGCGCGCACCCAGCGAGCGCCCTGGGGCGCCACGGCGCCGCGGCGCGAGGTCACGACCAGCTCGCCCGCCCCCGAGCGCGCGGCGAGCTCGGCGCCGAAGGCATCATCGATGTTGATGACGCGGGTGACGAGCGTCGTGAGCTCGAACAGCCGGGCCTTGGCCCGCCCGTAGGCGCTCATCGTGCCGTGATAATCAAGATGGTCACGGGTGAGATTGGTGAAGGCGGCGGTGTGCACGGGCAGTCCCGCGATGCGCTGCTGATCCAGAGCGTGCGAGGAAACCTCCATGCCCACCCAGCGCGCACCGAGCTCGCGCACGCGCGCGAGCTGGCGATGCAACGTCACGGGGTCGGCCGTGGTGTGCGTGGCGTGCTCGAGCGCACCGGGTCTGCCATAGCCGAGCGTGCCGAGGTAGGCCGCGCTGCGACCGCAGCGCTCCAGCGCCTGGGCGGCGAGCCAGGCGCAGGTGGTCTTGCCGTTGGTCCCGGTGACCGCGGCGATCGACAGTGCGCGCGCCGGCTCGCCGAAGAAGCGCGCGGCGATGACTCCGGCGCGCGCACCGAGCTGCGGCACGGCGGCGACGAACACCTGGGCGCCGAGTGCGGCAGGCGCCTCCGGTGGGTCGGCCGGGGGCTCGTACACCACGGCGCGCGCACCGCGCGCGAGCGCCTCGGAGGCGAATGCAAGACCGTGGTGCGAGCGGCCGCGGCAGGCCAGGAACAATGCCCCGGGGCGCACCGCGCGGCTGTCGAGCGTCACGTCGGTGACGCGCAGCTGCGCAGGGACGCTCGCGAACTCCCCGAGCAGATCGGCGAGCGGGCGGCCGGCGCAGTCCAGATGCGTCGCGGTGCTCATCGCAGTGCGGCCACCTGCAGCGCCTGGGGCTGCGGCAGCGGCTTGTCCGGCGCCACGGCCATCAGGCGCAGCGCCCGTCCGATCACCGTGGCGAACACCGGCGCGGAGACATCGCCCCCGTAGTACAGCCCGGCCCTCGGATCGCGCAGCACGACCACCGCGGCGAGTCGCGGCGCACTGGCCGGCGCCACCCCGGCGAACACCGCGTTGAAATGGTGCTGGCGGTAGCTGCCGCCGTCGGCCTCCCACGAGGTGCCGGTCTTGCCGGCCACGGTGTAGCCGGGGATCGCGCCGTGCGGCGCGGTACCGCCCGGGCGCACGACGCCGCGCATCAGTTGGAGCAGCTCGCGGCAGAGTCTCGCCGGCATGACGCGCTGGCCCGGCGGCGGTGCGGTGACGCGCAGGAAGGAGACCGGGCGTTGCACCCCGAGCGCCCCGAGCGTGGCATAGGCATGGGCCAGCTGCAGCGCCGTGACCGACATGCCGTAGCCGTGCGACATGGTCACGATGCGGATCGGGCGCCAGTCCTTGTACGGCAGCAGCACGCCCTGGGTCTCGCCGGGGTAGCCCTCGGTGGCGAACTGGCCGAACCCGAAGCGGTGCAGGGTGTGCCAGATCAGCGCCGGCGGCAGCGACAGCGAGATGTGGGCCATGCCGACGTTTGAGCTCTTGGCCAGTACGGTGTAGATGCCGATCGGTCCGAGGTCTTGCTCGTCGCGGAACACGTGGCCGTCGACCTTGATGTAGCCCGGGGAGGTGTCGATGACGCTGTGACTGTTGTAGCGCCCGCTCATGAGCGCAGCGGCAACGAAGAACGGCTTGATCGAGGAGCCGGGCTCGAAGGTGTCGGTGACGGCGCGGTTGCGATACAAGTTCGGCAGCAGTTGCGAGCGGTCGTTGGGATTGAACCCCGGCTGATCGACCATGGCGAGCACCTCGCCGGTGTCGACGTCGATCACCACCATGCTGCCGGAGCGGGCGCGCTGCGCCTCGACCTGCGCCTTGAGCGCCCGGTACGCGAGGTACTGGATGCGCATGTCGATCGAGAGCACCAGGTCGCGCCCCGGACGGGCCGTGCGGATGCTGTCGACGTCCTGCACGATCCGGCCGTAGCGATCCTCGATGACGCGCTTCTCGCCGTCGATGCCCGTGAGCCAGGAGTTGTAGGCGAGCTCGAGTCCCGCCCGGCCCTGATCGTTGATGTTGGTGAAGCCGATCAGCTGGCCGGTCACCTCGCCGGCCGGGTAGTAGCGACGGTATTCGCGCGCCAGGTAGACCCCGGGAATCCCGAGGGCCTTGATGGCGAGTGCCCGCGGCGGCGGCAGCTGGCGGGCCACGTAGAGGAAATCGAGCTTCAGATTACTGTCGATGTCGCGCAGCAGCGTCGGCTCGTTCTGGTGCAGCGCCCGGGCAAGGCGCGCCACGCGCGTCTCGCCGTCCATGATCTGGCTCGGGTTGACCCAGACGGAGTCGACCGGCGTGCTCACCGCGAGCGGCTCGCCGTAACGATCGGTGATCACGCCACGATGCGCCGGCACGGTGACGACGCGCGTGAAGCGCGCATCGCCCTGCCCGGAGAGGAACGTGTAGTCGACCAGCTGCAGGTCCACCGCGCGGGCGATCAGGCCGAGCCCGAGCAGGGCCAGCACGCTCAAGAGGAAATAGGCCCGCCAGCGGTAGACCGGCGAGCGCGGCTGGACGCGGCGGGACTTCATGGATGCACGACCACGATGTCCTGGGGCGGGGGCATCTTCATGTGCAGCTTGCTCTGCGCGACGCTCTCGACGAGCGCGTGCGTCGACCAGGCACTCTGCTCGAGCTGCAGCTGACCCCACTGGATGTCGAGATTGTCGCGCTGGCGGCTGAGCTGCTCCAGATGAATGAACAGCTCCCGCGCGCGGTAACGGCAGTAGACCGCACCGACGCCCGAGGCGAGCACGGACACCCACAGGGCACTGACCAGCAGCGCGAAGGTGGCGCGTTTGGCCTTCATGCGATCTTCTCGGCCACGCGCAGCAGGGCGCTGCGGGCGCGGGGGTTGCGCTCGATCTCCGCGTCCTGCGGGCGCAGCTTGCGCCCGACGCGGCGCAGCCGCGGGGCGAGGTGCGCCGGCAACGCCGGCAGACCCGCGAGCGCCGGGTCGGGCCGCGAGTGGCGCTCGATGAACCGCTTCACCACCCGATCCTCGAGCGAGTGGAAGCTGATGACCGCCAGCCGGCCGCCGGGCGCGAGCACCTCCAGCGCCGCGGCGAGTCCGCGCTCGAGCTGACCCGGCTCGTCATTGATGAACATGCGCAGCGCCTGGAAGGTGCGTGTGGCGGGATGCTTGCCCGGCTCGCGCGTACGCACCGCGCGGGCGACGATCTCGGCGAGCGCCGCGGTGCGCTCGATCGGCGCGCGCTGGCGCGCCGCGTCGATCGCCTGCGCGACCCGGCGCGCGAAGCGTTCCTCTCCGTAGGTGGCGATCACTTCCCGAATCTCTTCAACGCTTGCGCGCGCAAGCCACGCGGACACCGCCTCCCCGCGCGTCGGATCCATACGCATATCGAGAGGGCCGTCGGCGCGAAAGCTGAATCCGCGCGCCGCCTCGTCAAGCTGCGGCGAGGACACCCCGAGATCGAACAGGATGCCGCGGCACGGGCGGCCGGCCGAATGAGCCGGCACGAGCGTCGCGAGCTCGGCGAATGCAGCATGCACCAGCGTGAGGCGGCCTTCCGTGTCGAACCGAGCACGGCCCGCCGCAATGGCCGCAGGGTCACGGTCGATCGCGAGCACGCGGCCTTCTCGACCCAGGGCCTGGAGTATGAGTGCTGTATGACCGCCTCGCCCGAACGTCGCATCGACATAGTAGCCGTCCGCCTCGAGAGCTAACGCCTCGACCGCCTCGTGTGCGAGCACCGGGATGTGCTCAGCCACGATCAAAGCGACCGCTGATGCGCCCCCGCCGTGCTCTACTCATGGGCCGTGCCCAGCTCTCGAACCTCGAATACCCCTCGCGTCCGGCCCCGCTTGCCGTGCGCGCCGCTCTCGTTCCGCTCCGCCCCGCCGATCCGTGCATGCTCCGGCTCCCTCGCCGCCGCCCGCCCCTGTGCCTCACAGCGAGAGCGAGTCAAGCTCCGAGGGCAGGTCGGTGGCGGCTTCCTCCGTCTTCAACCATTCATCGAGCCGCTCGCCCCAGCGCGAGTCGTTCCACAGCTCGAACCGATTGCCCTGCCCGATCAGCATCCCGTGCCGCTCCAGGCCGGCGAACTCGCGCAGCTCCGGCGGCAGCAGAATGCGTCCGTGCCCGTCGAGCTCCAGATCGGTCGCATGGCCCACCATCAGCCGCTGCAGCCGCCGCGCCTGCGCGTGCAGGGTCGGCAGGCTCATCAGCTTCGACTCGATCAGGTCCCATTCGGGCAGGGGATAAATGAGCAGGCAGCGGTCCCGGTCGACGGTGACCACCAGCTTTCCCTGGGCGCGTTCGGTGATCTGCTCCCGATAACGGGTGGGCATGACCATCCGGCCTTTGTCGTCCAGGGTGATTTTGGTAGCGCCGCGAAACATGGACTCCGAGCGAGGACTTATCCCATCCTCTCCCACTTTGTCCCACTTCGGACCACTATAAATCGCGGGTGCGCTATGTCAATTGAATTCAGGAGAAAAAGTCACAAGCGCGTTGAGTTATGTCGAATGACAGAACCTCGCCAACAGCGGCATTTTATTCATTACTCTTGTTAATCAGAAACTTGGAGTTCGAAGCTTATCCACTGGATTAGCTGCCCTCGCCGCGCGCCGCCCAGAGGCTCCAAGGTGTTTGATCGCGCGCGGGCACCCGGTGAGCTGTGGGGCCCGCGCGCCGGCTCAGCGGGACGGCAGAATCTTGATTCGTCCGTCCTGGAACCGCGCCCAGATGAGCGAGCGGTGCACCCGTCCCTGAGCATCGATGCGCAGCTCGCCCGTCAGCCCGGCGAGCCTGAGCGAAGCCGGCGGGATGCGCTGGACGAACAGCGCGACGGCGAGGTTGTAGGCGTCGAAGCCGAAGGCGAACAGGCGCCCGCGATCCGGTCCGCCGGCCGGCCAGGCGCGATCGGTGACCGCGCGCACCGCATCGGCGAGCGGATTGCCCAACATCCAGGGCATGTCGAGGAAGCGCAGGCCATCGAGATCCTGATTGCCGGTCGGGTCGGGCACGAAGGCGTCCGAGGTCGAGTAGGTCGGAACGCCGTTGGCGTAATAGAAACGCAGTTGCGGCTCGAGCATCCGCTCGGTGCTGGCCGGAGCCGGGGCGAAGATGAACTGGATGTCCGCGCGGCGCCGCGGCACGAAGGCGAGCGGCATGCCGAGCAGCGCCTCCAGGTGCTGCAGCCGCGAGCGGCTCTGGCCGATGAGCAACACCCGCTCGATCGGTCGGGTGTAGTCACTCGCCGACAGATCGATGTGCGTGGTGGCGAGCAGGCTCCCGCCCCCGGACTTCAGCCGCCGACTGAAGGCGCCGAGCACCCGCGTCCCCCACAGGTTGTCCGGGACGATGGCGACGCCGAGGCGGTGGCCATCGGCGAGCACGCGCTGGGCGACCAGGCGCGCCTCGGCGGTCGGGGAGAGCGCGAACTGGAAGAACTGCGGCGGAGCGGTCTCGCCGCGCGGCAGGAAATTCAGCGCCAGCATCGGCGGGCGCGGCGTGCCGGCGCGCGCGGCCGCCGCAACGCTCGCGCGCAGCAGCGGCCCGACGATGAAGTCCGCGCCGTCGTGCTCGGCCGCCGCGATGAGGCCGCCGATCGGCACGGCGCCCGCCGTGTCATACACCCGGACCTGCGGGCGCTGATCCGCCGGCAGCTGGTAATACGCGCTCAGGAACCCGTCGCGCACGCTCTGCGCCGCAGCGGCGAGCGGGCCGGATTCCGGCAGCAGCAACGCGATGCGCGTGCCGGTGAGCGTCCGGGAGGACGGGGCATACTGCGGCGGACGACGGACTCCGCCACGATGCGGCAACACCGGCGCGCGGGCCGTCCGGGACGGCGGCGCAGCCGGCGGTGGCGCGCTCGCGCAACCGGCGAGCACTACGGCGATCGCGCTCAGCGCGGCAGGCAGGATCGTTCGCTGCATCGTTGAGAGCCCTTTCACAGTCGGTCCGTTTCGAGTCAAGATTGCGCCCGCCGATCCGGTGCGCAGCGGAGAGTATAGTGGCCCAGGTGCAGGGACGGTTGCAGGTCGTCGCGACGCCGATCGGCAACCTCGGGGACATCAGCACGCGCACCCAGAAAGCGCTCCAGGGAGCCGACGGCATCGTCGCCGAGGACACGCGCCATACGCTCGCGCTGCTGCATTCGCTCGGAATCTCCCGGCCGCTGATCTCGCTGCACACGCACAACGAGACGCAGCGCGTGCCGCAGCTGCTCGAGCGCCTCAAGGCCGGCCAGACGCTCGCGCTGGTGAGCGACGCCGGCACCCCGCTGCTGTCGGACCCCGGCTACGAGCTGGTGAGCGCGGCGGCCGGCGCCGGCATCCCGATTGAGGCCATCCCCGGCCCGAGCGCCATCACCACCGCCCTCGCCTGCGCCGCGCTGCCGGTCAGCCGCTTCTGCTTCGAGGGATTTCTGCCGGCGCGCGAGCAGGAGCGGCGCGCCCACCTGGCGAGCCTTGCAGGCGAGGAGCGCACGCTGGTGTTCTTCGAGGCGCCGCATCGGATCGCGGCGATGCTGGCCGACCTCGCGGCCGTCTTTGGCCCCGAGCGCCGGGCCACCGTGGCCCGCGAGCTGACCAAGGCGCACGAGACGCTCTATCGCGGCACCCTCGCCGAGCTGGCACAGCGGGCCGCCGAGGACGAGAACGTCCGCCGCGGGGAGCTCACCGTGGTGGTGCAGGGTGCGCCGGCGCGGGCCCAGGCGCTCGACGAGGCACTGCTGCGCCGCGCGGTGCAGCTGCTCGTGAAGGAGCTGCCTCCGGGACGCGCCGCCGCGGTGGCGGCCC
>JAKAZL010000044.1 GCA_021815925.1 Pseudomonadota bacterium
CGAGCCACGTGAGTGCCGGACGCCGCCGCGTCAGGCCGAACCCCACCAGCGCCAGCAGCTGGTCGGTGGCGAGCGCCAGTGCCACGGCGGTGCCGCACCCGAACAGTACCCAGACCCAGTTCTCCATCTGCAGCCCGGTGAAGATGTAGTTGCCGAGACTGGTCTGCCCGACCGGTGTCGCCAGGGTGGCGGTGCCGATCACCCAGACGGCCGCCGTGCGCACGCCGGCCATCAGCATCGGCGCGGCGAGCGGTAGCTCCACACGCAACAGGCGCTGGTGGCTCGTCATGCCGACACCGAGTGCGGCCTGCACGATCGCCGGATCGAGATTGAGGATGGCGGTGATGCCGTTGCGCAGAATCGGCAGGATTGAATAAAGCGTCAGCGCCAGCAGCGAGGGCAGGAAGCCGAGCGGCGAGAAGCTCCAGCCCACCAGCCGGTGCAGCAGCGCCGAGAGACCGAGCAGCAGCGGGTAGAACAGCGCGAGCAGCGCCAGGCTGGGAACGGTCTGGATGAGGCTGGCCAGCGCCAGCACCGGCCAGCGCACGCGCGCGCTGCGCCGCGCAGCGATGAGCAGCGGCAGGCTGACGGCCACGCCGAGCGCGAGCGCCGCGGCGCTGAGCAGCACGTGCTGCCCCAGATACTCCGGCAGCACGCGCAGCGCCGAGCGCAGATCGGCATTCATGGACCACGCTCATCGAGCAACGCGCGCACACGCGCGGCCTGGCGGCGGGGCATGTCCATCAGGGTACGCACGGCCGGATCGGAATGACCCGTAAAGAGCGCATGCGGCTCACCGTCGGCGACGATGCGCCCCTGACGCATCACGACGATCCGATCGGCCAGCAGCACGGCCTCGAGGACATCGTGCGTCACCATGATGGTCGTCAGCTGCAGGCGCTCGTGCAACTGGCGGCAGGCGGTGCCGAGCGCATCGCGGGTGACCGGATCGAGGGCGCCGAAAGGCTCGTCCATGAGCAGGATGCCGGGCCGCCCCGCCAATGCGCGCGCCAGACCAACGCGCTGGCGCTGCCCGCCGGACAGCTCCGCCGGCAGCCGCGCGAGGTAAGCGCGCGGCAGCGACACCAGGTCGATCAGCTCCTCGACCCGCGCACGAATCTTCTCCGCCGGCCAGCCGCACAGCCGCGGCGTGATGCCGATATTCTCGGCAATGCTCATGTGCGGAAACAGGCCGATACCCTGGAACACGTAGCCGATGTGTCGGCGCAGGTCATGCGCAGGCACCGCCCGCGCCGGCTCACCGTCGATGAGGACCTGACCGGCATCCGGCTCGATCAGGCGGTTGATCGTCTTCAGCAGCGTCGTCTTGCCGGAGCCGGAATCCCCCACCACGGCGAGGAAAGTCCCGGTCGTCACCGCGAGAGTAATGTCTCGGATGGCGTGGGTTGTCCCGCCATCGAAGCTCTTCGAGACACCCTCGAGCGCGATCACGAGGGTACGCGCACGACCTGCGCCTGCGCACCGCGCCCGACACGCACGTAGCGGGCTCCCACGGTGCGATTGCGTCCGCTCACCACCGTCACCAGCCTGCCGAGCGGCGTCGCCGCGACGTCCTCGCGCGGGCGTGACACGAACAGCTCGGCCTGGAAGCGACCTTCCGCCTCGAGACCAGCGGTATCGAGGCCGAGCTTCTCGAGCGTCGCGAGGCAGTCGCTGAACTCCGTCAGGTCGCGGAAGCGGCGCTGCACGAAGGTTGCTCCGGCGAGCTTTTCCGTCACCAGACCGCGCTCGGCGAGCACCGCAGCGATCGTCTCGTAGGGAAACATGCGCAGCACGAACGAGACGACCCAGGGCGGACGATCCGTCGAGTCGAGGATGGCTGCGAATGTCTTCTCGGTCACGTAGCCGACGCAGCCGGTGGACAACACGACATCAACCTCGCTCAGCGCGCGGCGATCCTCGGGACGCGGCGCATCGGTTTCGAAGTTGGCGATCACTCCCGCATCGAGCAGCCCGACCGAGGCCGCATAACGCACGGCGGGCGCCGAGACGTCGAGTCCGACGAAGCGTGCGGCGCCGATGTGCGGCCAGCTGTTGTAGTAATGACGATCGAACTGCGCGAGCTCTTCCGGATCGACCGCGGCCATATTGGGATTGGCGTAGCGCAGACGCAGATGGCGGAAGCTCAGCGGAAAGCGGTGCACGACGGCGTTGATGCCGTAAGAGCAACCCACGTCGAGCACCGTCGGCGGGCGTCCGCTGCGTTTCTGCTCTGCCCGCAGAATCTGTCGGATGACCGGCTCGGCGACATCCGGAATCATGTAATCAAGCGCGCCGAGCACCGAGAAGTACGCGCGCGGATCGGGCTGGTCGTAGATGTTGTCGAAGTTCGCCTTCGACGCGTTGAGCGTGGCGTAGGGCTGCATGCGGGCCTCCTGAAGGACCGATCGTGCGGCGCCGGCGCGGATCGGTGTTAGGGTACGCGACGGCCACTCCGTTTGACCGCCCAGCGAGGGCCGTGCGTTGGCCCAGGCTCGAGAGGATATAAACCCAAGCGCACGCGCGCAACTCAGTGTGTTATCATTTCGCGCATCACGTTCAGGGAAATCGCTCGTTTGGCAGCGAGAAATCCCTGCAAATTTTTTCACCGGAGTGATTCGGGACACCGCGTCGCGGCATAAGCGCACACACCAACAGGTCCGCGCTCCACGCCCCGGCACGTTGCCAGAGCTCTCAGTTGCGTTAATCTTGTGCCGTGAAACACCTGCATTTGCTCATCCTGCTGCCGATCCTGCGCAGCGCACCACTCGACCTGCTGCAGGCCGCGGGCACCATGCTCGTGCTGCTCGGTGCGGCGCTGCTCGCGCGGCGCATCGCAGCTCATTACTACCAGCGCGCGCATGCCGCCGGACGCACCGACCTCGTCGAGCTCCCCTTCGAACTCGTCAGCCGCACCAATTCGGTGTTCCTCGTTGCCGTGGCGGTCTTTGCCGGCCTGCAGTTCGTGCATCTGCCGCCGCGCGGCCGCGAGCTGGTCGACTCCGCTCTGACGGTCGTGACGTTCTGGCAGATCGGGGTGTGGGCGAGCGTATCGGTGAGCTGGTGGCTCGAGCGCAACCGCCAGATGCGTCATGCCGAGGACCGCGTCGCGGCCAGCTCGCTGGCGGTCATCGCCTTCATCGCCAAGGCGGTCGTCTGGGTGATGGTCGTGCTGCTCGCGCTCGAGAACCTGGGGGTCAACATCACCACCCTGGTGGCCGGTCTCGGCGTCGGCGGCGTCGCGGTCGCGCTCGCGCTGCAGAACATCCTCGGTGACCTGTTCGCCTCGCTCTCGATCACGTTCGACCAGCCGTTCTTCGTCGGCGACTCGATCACGGTGGACGCTTTCACGGGCACCGTCGAGCACATCGGCATCAAGAGCACGCGCCTGCAGAGCATCTCCGGGGAGCAGATCGTCATTTCAAATGCCGACCTGCTCAAGAGCCGACTGCGCAATTACGGTCGCATGGTGGAGCGGCGGGTGCTGTTCACCATCGGGGTGACCTACGAGACGCCGGTCGAGCAGCTCGAGCAGATCCCCGTCCTCGTCCGCGAGATCATCCAGGGGATCGCCGATACCCGCTTCGATCGCTGCCACTTCGCCTGCCACAATGCGGCCTCGCTGGATTTCGAGGTCGTCTACCACGTGCTGACCGCGGACTACACGCGTCACATGGACATTCAGCAGGAGATCCACCTGAAGCTGCATCGGGAGTTCGCCCGCCGGGGGATCGAATTCGCCTATCCCACCCAGCGGCTGCTCATGGAGCGGGCCGGACCGGCCCGCCCGGCGACCTACCGGACCGATGGCTAGCGGCCCACGGGCCAAATAAATTCATCTGAAACCCCCGAAAACCGCCTTGCCGGCATTGACCCGTCGGCGCAGACGGATATGATCGGATGCATATTGGCGGCCCAGACCGCTGCCGCTGCCCGGCTCTCACTGCGTGAGAGCGGCGGGGCGTGGCGCGATCCGCCTCATTCATCTTGAGACATGCGGGAGCCACCGGCGTCGCACGTCCTCCGGTTCACGGAGGCTGCAGCCGGTGCGATGGAGCGCGCTCCCGCGTACGTTGTCCCGCAGCTCGCCGTGGCGGCGGGCGGCCGGCGCGGCGGCTTCCGCCGACTGCCCGGGCGTCCTGCCGACGGGGTGAGCGATGGGACACTCCGGTGCAAGACCGCCTCGGGCGGGCTTGGCCGGATCCACCAACCAATGAGGCCGATCATGCGACATCAGCGCCGCAGCGCTGCGCCGCGCCCGCCCCGGGCCACTCCCGGGTCGACGCGCCGCCCCCAGGGGGCCCCCGGCAAGCAGGGGCTGTACGATCCGTGGTACGAGCACGACGCCTGCGGCGTCGGTTTCGTGGTCGACATCAAGGGACGTAAATCGCACCGCATCCTGCAGCAGGGCATCCAACTGCTGCGCAACCTCGAGCACCGTGGCGCCTGCGGCTGCGAGACCAACACCGGCGACGGCGCCGGCGTACTCATCCAGATGCCGCACGCGTTCCTGCGCGAGATCGCCCGGCGCAATCACCTGAGCCTGCCCGCCCCCGGGGAGTACGGCAGCGGCCTGATTTTCCTGCCGCGCAACCCCACGCTGCGCCGGCGCATCGTCGAGTTCTTCGAGCACATCGTCCAGTCCGAGGGGCAGATCATGCTCGGTTGGCGAACCGTGCCGACGAACAATTCCATGCTCGGGGAGACCGCCAAGTCATTCGAGCCGTTCATCCGCCAGGTTTTCATCGGCCGCGGCCCGCAGGTGCGCGACGAGGCGGAGTTCGAGCGCAAGCTGTTCATCATCCGCAAGCGCGCCTACAGCGAGATCCGCGCCTCGACGATCGACGGCGCCGAGCACTGGTACCTGTGCAGCCTCTCGCACAAGACCATCGTCTACAAAGGCATGCTGCTCACCGAGCAGCTGGCCCGCTACTATCCGGACCTGACCGATCCGGCGGTCGAGACTGCCCTCGCGCTGGTGCACTCGCGCTTCAGCACCAATACGTTCCCCAGCTGGGACCGCGCCCATCCCTACCGCTACCTCGCGCACAACGGCGAAATCAACACGCTGCGCGGCAACTTTGCCTGGATGCAGGCGCGCGAGGCGCTGTTCGATTCGGATCTGTTCGGGGAGGACACCCCGAAGATACTGCCGGTGGTCAACCCGAACGGCAGCGACTCGGCCATGCTCGACAATACCCTCGAGCTGCTGGTGCTCTCCGGGCGGCCGCTGGCGCACGCGATCATGATGCTGATTCCCGAGCCGTGGTCGAACCACCCGAGCATGGATCCGGATCGCCGGGCCTTCTACCAGTACCACTCCAGCCTCATGGAGCCGTGGGACGGTCCGGCCTCGATCGCCTTCACCGACGGCAAGCAGATCGGCGCGGTGCTGGATCGCAACGGGCTGCGCCCGTCACGCTACTACGTCACGCGCGACGACCTGGTCATCATGGCCTCCGAGGCCGGCGTGCTCGAGGTGCCGCCGGAGGACATCGTGCAGAAAGGCCGGCTGCAGCCCGGCCGGATGTTCCTGGTCGACACCGAGCAGGGCCGGATCATCGACGACGAGGAGATCAAGCGCGCGGTGGCGACGCGCCACCCGTACCGCCAATGGCTCACGCAGCACCTGGTGTATCTGAAGGACCTGCCGCCGGTCTCGGAGGTGCCACAGTCCGACGCCGAGACGCTCCTGCAGCGGCAGATCGCCTTCGGCTATACGTACGAGGACCAGCGCCTGCTGCTCGAGCCGATGGCCCGCAACGGCGTCGAGGCGGTCGGCTCGATGGGCAACGACACGCCGCTGGCGGCGCTGTCGACGCGCCCGCGGCTGCTCTACGATTACTTCAAGCAGCTGTTTGCCCAGGTCACCAACCCGCCCATCGACTGCATCCGCGAGGAGCTGATCACCGCCTCGGAAGTCTGGCTGGGCTCCGAGGGCAACCTGCTGCGGCCGCAGCCGGCCGACTGCCGTCGGCTTGAGTTGAGCGGTCCGATCCTCACCAACGAGGAGTTCGCCAAGGTGCGGCGCATGTCGCTGCCCGGCCTGAAAGTCGGTTCCCTGTCGATCCTGTTCCGCGCCACCCGCGGCGAGAAGGGTCTGATCAAGTCGATGGAAGAGCTGTGCCTGGCGGCGCGGCGCATGATCGAGGACGAGGAGGTCAACATCCTGGTGCTCAGCGACCGGGGCGTGTCGCGGGACTTCGCGGCGGTTCCGGCGCTGCTGGCCGTGAGTGGCCTGCACCACTACCTGATCCGCGAAGGACTGCGCACGCGCGTCAGCATCGCGCTCGAGACGGGCGAGGCGCGCGAGGTGCATCACTTCGCGCTGCTCATCGGCTACGGCTGCTCGGTGATCAACCCGTACCTGGCGTTCGAGACGCTCGAGCACATGATCCGCGAGGGCCTGATCACCCAGGTCGACACGACGCTCGCGTGCAAGAACTTCGTCAAGGCAGCGACCAAGGGCGTGGTCAAGGTGATGTCCAAGATGGGCATCTCGGCCATCCAGAGCTACCACGGCGCCCAGGTTTTCGAGGCCGTGGGGCTGCGCCAGGACGTCATCGATCAGTACTTCACGTGGACCGCCTCGCGCATCGGGGGCATCGGCATGGAGACCATCGCCCAGGAAGTGCTGACGCGCCATCGCACGGCCTTCCCGGCGCACGAGCACACCCACACCCTCGCGACCGGCGGCCAGTACCAGTGGCGCGCCGACGGGGAGTTCCACCTGTTCAATCCCGAGTCCATCCACCGGCTGCAGAAGGCGGTGCGCACCGGCAGCTATGCGACCTACAAGTCCTATGCCGGGCTGATCGACGACCAGTCCAAGCAGTTGGCCACCCTGCGCGGCCTGCTCGAGTTCGTGCCGTTCGAGCCAGTACCGATCGAGCAGGTCGAGCCGGTCGAGTCGATCCTCAAGCGCTTCAAGACCGGCGCGATGTCGTACGGTTCGATCAGCCAGGAGGCGCACGAGACGCTCGCCATCGCCATGAATCGCATCGGCGGCAAGAGCAACACCGGCGAGGGCGGCGAGGATCCGGCGCGCTACCCACCGCTGGCGAACGGGGACTCCAAAGCGAGCGCCATCAAGCAGGTCGCCTCGGGACGCTTCGGGGTGACCAGCCAATACCTGGTCAATGCCAAGGAACTGCAGATCAAGATGGCCCAGGGCGCTAAGCCCGGCGAGGGTGGACAGCTCCCCGGGACCAAGGTTTACCCCTGGATCGCCAAGACACGACACACCACCGCCGGCGTCGGACTCATCTCCCCGCCCCCGCATCACGACATCTATTCGATCGAGGACCTGGCCGAGCTGATTCACGACCTGAAGAACGCCAATCGCGAGGCACGCATCAGCGTCAAGCTGGTCTCCGAGGTCGGCGTCGGCACGATTGCCGCGGGCGTGGCCAAGGCACATGCCGACGTGGTGCTGATCAGCGGCCACGACGGCGGGACCGGCGCCTCACCGCAGACTTCGATCACGCATGCGGGCCTGCCGTGGGAGCTCGGCGTCGCCGAGGCGCATCAGACGCTCGTGCTGAACAACCTGCGCAGCCGTATCACGATCGAGGCCGATGGACAGCTCAAGACCGGCCGCGACGTGGTGATCGCCGCACTGCTCGGCGCCGAGGAATTCGGCTTCGCCACCGCTCCGCTGGTGGCACTGGGCTGCATCATGATGCGCGTCTGCCACCTGAACACCTGTCCGGCGGGGGTCGCGACGCAGGATCCGCGGCTGCGCGAGAAGTTCGCCGGCAAGCCCGAGCACGTGGTGAACTTCATGCGCTTCATCGCGCAGGACATGCGCGAGATCATGGCCGAGCTCGGCTTCCGGACTGTCGAGGAGATGATCGGGCGGGTCGACCGCCTGCGCCCGCAGAAGGCCATCGGGCACTGGAAGGCGAAGGGCTTCGATTTCAGCCACATCCTCTATCAGCCCGACGTCGGCGAGGACGTCGGGCGCTTCCATCAGATCGCCCAGGACCACGGACTGGAGAAATCGCTCGACTTAACCCGGCTACTGCCGCTGTGCCAGCCGGCGATCGAGCGCGGCGAGCCGGTGCGCGCCGAACTGCCGATCCGCAACGTCAACCGCGTGGTCGGCACCATCACCGGCAGCGAGCTGACACGCCGGCACGGCCCGGCGGGCCTGCCGCCCGATACGATCCGCATTCACTTCAAGGGAACGGCCGGTCAGAGCTTCGGGGCCTTCATGCCACCCGGCATGACGTTCGTGCTCGAAGGAGATGCCAACGATCACGTCGGCAAGGGTCTCTCCGGCGGACGGATCATCGTGTTCCCGCCGGCCGGCTCGCGGTTCGCGCCGGAGGCGAACATCATCATCGGCAACGTCGGTCTCTACGGAGCGACCGCCGGAGAAGCCTACGTCAGCGGCATGGCCGGTGAACGCTTCGCCGTGCGCAACAGCGGCGCGGACGCGGTCGTCGAGGCCGTCGGCGACCATGGCTGCGAGTACATGACGGGCGGCAACGTGGTGGTGCTCGGACCCACCGGCCGCAATTTCGCCGCGGGCATGTCCGGCGGCGTCGCCTATGTGCTCGACGAGACCGGCGAGTTCCCCGAGCACGTCAACACCCAGATGGTGGGACTCGAATCGCTCGCGGATCCCGAACAGATCACTCGCGTACGCGCCATGATCGAGCGCCATGCCGAGTACACCGGCAGCGCCCGCGCCCGCCACGTGCTCGAGAACTGGACCGAGCTCGCAGCCCGGTTCATCGTCGTGACACCGAAGGACTACAAGCGCGCCGTCGCCTCGCTGCGGCGCGCCCACAGCCAAGGGCTGTCCGGCGACGAGGCCGTCATGGTCGCCTTCGAAGAGAACGCACGCGACCTGGCGCGCGTCGGCGGAAACTGACACAGACTGCGAGTACTCGATGGGCAAGCCGACTGGATTTATCGAATACCTGCGCGAACTCCCGGTGGACCGCGCGCCGCTCGAGCGCGTGCGCGACTGGCGGGAATTCCATCACCACATGGACCCGAAGCGCCTGCGCAACCAGGCGGCGCGCTGCATGGACTGCGGCGTGCCGTTCTGCCACACCGGGACACTGGTCTCGGGCA
The DNA here is from genome assembly GCA_021815925.1 of Pseudomonadota bacterium. GTDB lineage: Bacteria > Pseudomonadota > Gammaproteobacteria > Steroidobacterales > Steroidobacteraceae > 13-2-20CM-66-19. The sequence continues at coordinate 9,088 of JAKAZL010000044.1, forward strand.
TGGCCTCGGGCTGCCCGATCCACAACCTGATTCCCGAGTGGAACGATCTGGTATACCGCGGCCTGTGGCGTGAAGCGCTGGAGAGGCTGCATAAAACCAACAATTTCCCGGAGTTTACCGGCAGGGTCTGCCCGGCCCCGTGCGAGGGCTCGTGCGTGCTCGGCATCAACAGCCCGCCGGTCGCCATCAAGACCATCGAGGCTGCGCTCGCCGACGAGGGCTGGGAACAGGGCTGGATTGCACCGTTGCCCCCGGCAAGCCGCACCGGCAAGCGCGTGGTGGTCATCGGCTCGGGTCCTGCCGGCCTCGCGGCGGCCGCGCAGCTGAACGCCGCCGGCCACAATGTCACGGTACTCGAGCGCGAGAGCCGTCCCGGGGGACTGCTGATGTACGGCATCCCCAACATGAAGCTCGACAAGAAGGAGGTCGTGCTTCGACGCATTGAATTGCTGGAGAAGGAAGGCATCAAATTCGTCTGCAACGCCCACGTCGGGGAGAACGTCGAGGCACAGCTGCTGCGCAAAGACTTCGATGCCATCGTGGTCTGCACGGGAGCAACGCAACCACGCGATCTGGCGGTGCCGAACCGCAAGCTCAAGGGTGTGCATTTGGCGATGGAGTACCTGACCGCAAGCACCAAGGCCGTGCTCGAAGGCGCCCCCGAGCGCAGCCCGGTTCATGCCGGCGGCAAACACGTGGTGGTCATCGGCGGCGGCGACACAGGCACTGACTGCGTCGCCACTGCCGTGCGCCAGGGCTGCAAGAGTCTGACCCAGCTGGAGATCATGCCGCAGCCGCCGCTGGAGCGCGCCGCGGACAACCCTTGGCCCGAATGGCCGAAGGTGTACCGCCTCGATTACGGCCAGGAGGAGGCGGCCGCGCTGTTCGGCGCCGATCCGCGCACCTACGTCACGACGGTCAAGCAGTTCAACGGTGACGCCGAGCAGGGCGTGCACTCCCTCACCACGGTGCGCACCACGTGGCAGCGCGACGGGAACGGCCGGCAGGTGCCCGTCGAGGTACCGGGCAGCGAGACGGAAGTCCCGGCCGATCTGGTGCTGCTCGCACTTGGCTTCACCGGTCCCGAGCAGGCACTGCTCGCCGATCTCGGCGTGGCGACGGATCAGCGCTCCAACGTCGAGGCGGCGCATGGCCGCTTCGCCACCACCGTCCCGGGCATCTTCGCCGCCGGCGACTGCCGGCGCGGGCAGAGCCTCGTGGTCTGGGCGATCGAGGAAGGACGGGGCGCGGCGCGCGAATGCGACCGGTATCTCATGGGCAGCACCGATCTGCCCTGAGGTCCACGCGGACCGTGGGGAACCCCCGCGCATGAACGCCGCAGCCCGCACCGTACCGCCCCCGGGGATGCCCGCGGAAACCGGCGAGCCGGCGCGCCTGCGCGAGATTCCTTACAACTACACCTCGTTCTCCGATCGCGAGATCGTCGTGCGGCTGCTTGGGCCACAACACTGGACCATCATCGGCGAGCTGCGGGCCGAGCGGCGCACGGGCCGATCCGCGCGCATGCTCTATGAAGTGCTCGGCGACATCTGGGTCGTGCGCCGCAACCCCTACCTGCAGGACGACCTGATCGAGAATGCCCGCCGCCGGCGCCTGCTGATCGAGGCACTGCATCACCGCCTGGCGGCCATTGACCGACGGCGCGACGCGCTCGACGGCGAGCGCTTCGAGCTTGTCGGGAAGCTGCTCGCCGCCACGCGCGAGGCGGTTCGCCGCTTCGAGCAAGACTTCGTCGAATGGACCGAGCTCAGGCGACGCGCACTGCGGGCGCTGCGTCGCCACACCCGTGTCGACAACATCCGCTTCGATCCCTACGCCCGAGTCTCGCACGTCACGGACGCAACCGACTGGCGCGTCGAGTACCCGTTCGTGGTGCTCATGCCCGACTCGGAGACGGAGATCCCCGCGCTCGTGCGCACCTGTATCGAGCTCGGGCTCACCATCATCCCGCGCGGCGGCGGCACCGGCTACACGGGCGGGGCGGTTCCACTGACTCCTCTGTCCGCCGTCATCAACACCGAGAAGCTCGAACGTCTCGGCGGCATCGAGACACTGATGTTGCCCGGTCTGGATATGCCGGTTCCCACGATCCTCACTGAATCCGGGGTCGTGACGCGCCGCGTAGCGAACGCCGCGGCGCGCAGCGACCTGGTGTTCGCCGTCGACCCGACCTCGGCCGACGCCTGCTGCATCGGCGGCAACATCGCCATGAATGCCGGAGGAAAGAAGGCCGTACTGTGGGGAACGGCCGTCGACAATCTCGCCTGGTGGCGCATGGTCGACTGCGAGGGCAACTGGCTCGAGGTCAGCCGCCTCGCGCACAACCGCGGCAAGATCCACGATGTCGAGACCGCGGAGTTTGAGCTGCTGTGGAAGGACGGCCGACACCCCGTGGAGCGCGCCCCCGAGCTGCGCCGCCAGCGGCTCAGCATACCGGGACGCCGGTTCCGCAAGGTCGGCCTCGGCAAGGACGTCACGGACAAGTTCCTCGGTGGCCTGCCGGGCGTGCAGAAGGAAGGCTGCGACGGCATCATCACGTGCGCCCGCTGGGTCCTGCACCGCAGCCCCGCTTACACGCGCACCGTGTGCCTGGAGTTCTTCGGGCAGGCCCGCGAGGCAGTTCCGGCCATCGTCGAGATCAAGCGACACCTCGATGGCCTGAACTCGCGCGGCGTGCGCCTGGCGGGACTCGAGCACCTCGATGAGCGATACCTGCGCGCCGTAGGCTACACCACCAAGTCCAAGCGCGGCTCGCTGCCGAAGATGGCGTTGTTCGGCGACATCGTCGGCGAGGAGGAGTCCGAGGTCGCGGCGGCCGCCTCGGCCGTGGTGCGCATCGCCAACGCCCGCAGCGGCGAGGGATTCGTGGCGGTCAGCGACGATGCCCGGCGCAAGTTCTGGCTCGACCGCGCTCGCACCGCCGCGATCGCCCGGCACACCAACGCTTTCAAGATCAACGAGGACGTGGTGCTGCCGCTCGAGCGCATGGGCGAGTACACGGATGAAATCGAGCGCATCAACATCGAGTTCTCCATCGCCAACAAGCTGCAGCTGATCGAGGAGCTGCAGCGGCTGCTCGCCGGTCCATTGCCGCTCGCACGCGCCGACGATCCCGAGGTGGACAGACTCACCTACGAGGAGGTGGTCGGCGAGCGCGCCGCTCAGGCGCGCCAGCTGCTCGACAAGACGCGCGAGCGCTGGCGCTGGCTTGCCGCGAACATGGACACGCGGCTCGAGGACGGCGTCGAGCAGCTGGCGCATCTCGGCACGGACATGCCGCCCGAGGAGCTACGTGCGCGCGCTGCCCGGGAGCCGCAGGCGCGCATGTTCGATCTGCTGCAGGAGCGCGCCGTCCGCATCTCCTGGAAGCGCGAGCTGCGCGCGCCACTGCGGCAGATCTTCGGTGGCGGGGGCGTGTTCGCACCGATCCTCACGGTCTGCGAGGATGCCCACAAGCGAGTGTTGCGCGGACGCATATTCGTCGCGCTGCACATGCATGCCGGCGACGGCAACGTGCACACCAACATCCCCGTGAACTCGGATGACTATCAGATGCTGCAGGCTGCCAGCGCGGCCGTGGCGCGCATCATGTCGATCGCACGGCGGCTGGACGGGGTCATCTCGGGCGAGCACGGCATTGGCATCACCAAGCTGGAATTCCTGCACGCGGACGAGATACGGGAGTTTCGCGCCTACAAGGAGCGGGTCGATCCGCACGGCCGCTTCAATCGCGGCAAGCTTCTGCCCGGCGCGGACCTGTCCAACGCCTACACCCCGAGCTTCAACCTGCTCGGTCACGAATCGCTCATCATGCAGCAGTCCGCGATCGGCACGATCGCCGATTCGGTCAAGGACTGCCTGCGCTGCGGCAAGTGCAAGCCGGTCTGCGCCACGCATGTGCCGCGCGCCAACCTGCTCTACAGCCCGCGCAACAAGATCCTCGCGACCTCACTGCTGATCGAGGCCTTCCTCTATGAGGAGCAGACCCGCCGCGGCGTAAGCCTGCGCCACTGGGACGAGTTCGCCGACGTCGGGGAGCATTGCACGGTATGCCACAAATGCGTCTCGCCATGTCCGGTCGACATCGACTTCGGCGACGTCTCCATGGCGATGCGCGACCTGCTGAGGCGCATGGGCAAGCGGCGCTTCAATCCGGGCACGGCCGCCGCGATGTTCTTCCTCAATGCCACCTCGCCGGAGAGCATTCGTCTGGCGCGCAAGGTGATGATCCAGTGGGGCTACCGGGCACAGCGCGCAGGCAACCGGCTGCTGAAGGGGCTGGCGCTCGCCCAGACCCGCCGCCCACCGGCGAGCACCGGCCGGCCGGCACTGCGTGAGCAGGTGGTGCATTTCGTCAACAAGAAGATGCCGGGCGGCCTGCCGAAAAAGACGGCCCGGGCACTCCTCGACATTGAAAACGCCGCCTACGTGCCGGTGATTCGCGACCCGGCTGCAACGACCTCGGATACCGAGGCGGTGTTCTATTTTCCCGGCTGCGGCTCGGAGCGGCTGTTCTCACAGGTCGGACTCGCCACCCAGGCCATGCTCTGGCACGTCGGCGTGCAGACCGTGCTGCCGCCGGGGTATCTGTGCTGCGGCTATCCACAGCGGGGCGCCGGCCAGTTCGACCGGGCCGAGAAGATCACCACCGACAATCGCGTCCTGTTCCACCGCGTCGCCAATACGCTCAATTATCTTGACATCCGCACCGTCGTCGTCAGCTGCGGAACGTGCTACGACCAGCTGCAGAGCTACAAGTTCGAGGAGATTTTTCCCGGCTCGCGCATCATCGACATTCACGAATACCTGCTCGAGAAGGGCGTGCAGCTGCAGGGCGTGACCGGCACGCGCTACCTCTACCACGATCCGTGTCATTCGCCGATGCAGCAGCACGATCCGCTGACGGTGGTGAATTCACTGATGAACTTCGAGCAAAATGGCCGGATCGCAAAGAGCGATCGATGCTGCGGCGAGTCCGGCACGCTCGCTCTCACGCGACCGGACGTCTCGACCCAGGTTCGCTTCCGCAAGGAAGAGGAGATCCGCGCCGACGCGGACACGCTGCGCGCCGCCGGCGCCCAGCGCATCAAGATACTGACAGCCTGTCCGTCGTGCCTGCAGGGTCTGAAGCGCTACAACGAGGATGCCGATGTCGATGCCGATTACATCGTCGTCGAGATCGCACGGCACATCCTCGGTGAGAATTGGCTCGTGGACTACGTCGCGCGTGTCAACCGCGGTGGCATCGAGCGCGTCCTGGTTTGATTGAGCGCGGCGTGCTGCGCACGGCGGCGCGATCAGCGGCATCGAACAAGTGGATGTACGCCGTGCGCGCCATCGTTGCAGCGTGGGCCGGCGGCAGCTGCATCACCTGCCCCGCCGTCAGCATGTAATCCTCGCTGCCGACGATCACCTCCGTGACATTCGGCGCCGAGTCATCCATGTTGAATGGCCTGCCTCCGGGCAGCCGCTCGGTCACGTACCCATGCGCGGCCGGCTTCAGGGCGAGCTCGGCACGCATGAGATGGTCAATGGGTCCGGCGATGGCCGTAGCGCCGAATGGCCCGATTGTCATCCGGATCAAGGTGAGGCGCTGCGGGATTCGCCCTCCTCGAGGCGCGCCGCACTCGCCGCTGGGCGTCAGGGAAATGACGCCTCACCCGAAGGATCCATCCGGCGCGCGGGGCGCCGAACCAGCCGGCCGGACAACCACAGCATCGCGAGCGCCCAGTAACCGAGACCCACGACGAGTCGCACGGGAATCGAGATCTGGGGGCGCGGCGAGAGAAAGCCTTCGATCAGACCCGAACCGAGCAGCAGCAGCGCGCAGGCGAGCAGCAGCGGGCTGAGCTCGGCGGTACGGCACCGCAGCGCGTCGCTGCGACTCAACTCTCCGGGGCGGATGACTGCTTCCCCGAGCGCAGTGCCGGCGGCGGCCGCCAGGCACATCGTCGAGAGTTCCACCGGTCCGTGCGCCAGTGTGAATTCCAGCAGGCCGAGGCCGAGACCGTGCTGATGGGTGAACGCGAGCAGGCCGCCGAGCATCAGTCCGTTGATGGCGATCATGTAGAACGCGCCGAGACCGAACAGGATGCCAAAGCAGAAGGCGCCGAGCGTCACCACCACGTTGTTCGAGAAGATCCGGGCCGACAGCAGTGCGGGCGGCGCGATGTTGAGGACCTGGTAGGTCCACAGATGGCCATGCTCGACGCCATCGATCATCTGCGGGCTGGCGATGAGGCTGACGAGCTCCGGGTAGGTGTCGATTAACCACCAGCCGGCCAGTGCACTGCCGACCAGCAATGCTGCAAGCCACAACGCCGGCAGTGCCACGGAGCGCGCGGCGGCTGGAATATCGTCCCAGAACAGCCGCGCCCACCGGGCTCGCGTCAGGCGCGGCGGGCGACTCACTGCCGCATGCAGCGCCGCGCTGGTCTGCGCCAGACTCGACACCAACACGCTGTCCGGCACGATCTGCCGTGCGCTGGCCAGGTGACGGCTCAAGGCGCGGTAGGTCCGCAATGTACGCAGCGCCTCGTCCACCGTCGCCCGGGAGCGCCCCGGCGCCGCGGCGCTCTCGGCCGCCAGCGCCCGCCATTGCGGCGCCTGACGCCGGATCCAGATGCGCTCGTCAGGACCGGGCTCGGCGCTCAAGCAGTGCCTCCAGACGTCCACGCAGCACGGCGCCGCCCGGCGCCGCAGCGCCCGCGGGGGGTTGCGGCTCGAGTTTTGCGAGCAATTCCTCCGCCAGACGCGTGCGCCGCGCGTCCGACAGCCCCTCCCATCGGTCAAGCAGATCGCGGATCAGCTGCAGCGCCTCGGCTGACAGCCCGGTTCGCTCGATCTGCTCGCCGAGACGCGCGAGCGATTCGCCCGCGGAACGCTCGTCGAGGACCAGTACCGTGCCGGCGGCCAGATCACCGAGCCGCACGCGCCTGGCCGTCACGATGCAGCTGACCAGACCAACCAGGTACACCAGCGGCAGGCAGTCGATCAGTCGAAACACATTGCGGATGAGCAGCGCACCGGTTCCCGGGGTCGCCCCCTCGAGCGTCACGATGCGCGCACCCGCCTTGCGTTTGCCGGGGGTGCTGCCGTGCATGAGCACTTCGAGCACGGGGTGATAGAGGAAGTACGTCAACAGCGCCAGGGCCCAGCCGACGCGCATGACATCGCGCGCGGCCGCCGCAGAGGACAGCGCAGGCACTCGGCGCAGCAGCAGCGCGATGAGCAGCCAGGCCAGGGCACCGAGCAGACGGATCTGCCAGTCGATGAGAAACGCGTAGCTGCGCGTGCCGGGACCGGCGATCCGTAGCGTCAGATCGACGCCTGTCAGCCCCCTGACGTTGAGCACTTCCTCGGTCATTGGCTGCGAAAAAAGTTGCCGGTCAAGATCGAGCTTAGCTATTCTGCCCGGCGGCGGCAAGAAGCCAAGCGGGCGGCCGTCCTATCGCCCGAGCGCAACCGGGGAGCAATCATGGCATACGTGGCACCTGGCGCACCGCAGAGCATCGGCGGGATTCTCGATGATTGGCTGCGGCTGTTCCGGGAAACGTTTCGCAGTTGCTGGGTCCTGGCGCTGATCGGCGCCCTGGCCAACGCTTATCAGGAATTCCGCCTGATTCCCCGTCTGCCGGCCTCCAGCCAGTCGCTCGAGCACTACTTCGCGCAGCTCGGCACGGCCTACCGCGCACCCGATGTCTTCCTGACGGACCTGGTGTTCTGGCTGTTGCTGCTCGTGCTGTATGGAGCGCTCGTCGTCCAGCAGCTGACGGTGGTACGCGGCGGACAGCCTGGATCAATCGGCGCTGCGTTGAGCGCGAGCCTCAGCCGACTGCCGCAGATGCTGCTCGGCGTCGTGCTGCTCGTGCTCATCGAGGGCGGACTCGGTGGCGTCATCGGTTTCTCGAGCCTGGTCCTGATACCGCTGTATCGCTCGCCGGCGCTCGCGGCGGGCATCGGTCTGCTCATCCTCGCGCTCGTGGTGGTGATCCTGTACGTCTCCGTACGCGTGCAGTTCTGGCTCGTCGCGTTGTTCGATGCCGACTGCGGCGGCGCGTCCGCGATCGGGCGCAGCTGGCGTCTGGTGAAGGATCACTGGTGGCACACCACCGGGATCATGTTCGTCGCCGGTATCGTCATCTGGATACTCGGACTGGCGGTGGGTGTGATCGCCGGTGTGCTCGCCAGCTGGTTCACGGTCACCGGCGGTGCGCTGGGCGCGGTGTCGCACCTGCGCGTGATCGCCGCAGTGGCCGCCCTGGCCCGTGTCCTCAGCATGCCGTTGCTGACCGCTGCGTGGCTTGCGATCTATCACGATCTGAAGCTGCGGCGGGAAGGCGCTGACCTCGCCGCCCGCGCGGAGGCGTTGGGCGGCGGCTGAGTCATGCGGGCGCGGCGAACCGCGGCTCTGGCGCTCGTTGCGCTCGGGGCGGGCGCGCATGCTCAAAGTGCGCCGACCGCCACGACCGTTCTGGCCCAGTGCGCAGCCGTGTCCGCGCACCGGGTCGGACTGGCGGCATTGAGCGCCGCCTGTCCGGACCTTCAGCAGGCGCTGCAGCAGCTGCACCTGGCGGCGCGGCTGCCCCCGGGATGGCGCAAGACGCTGACGGCGGCCGACCTGGG
>JAKAZL010000134.1 GCA_021815925.1 Pseudomonadota bacterium
GCGGGCTCCTTTCCGGGCGAGGCGATGGCAAGCACCCGCGCACCGCGCCGCCGTGCAAGCTGCACCGCCGCCGAGCCGACTCCGCCCGAAGCTCCGGTCACGAGGACCGTGTCGGCCGCCGAAACATGCGCACGTGTCAGCAGGTTCTCGGCGGTCATATAGGCGCACGGGAATGACGCCAGTTCTGCATCCGACAGCGTCTGCGAACGGACCGGGAAGGCATTTGTCGCCGGCACCGCCACGAACTGCGCGAACGCTCCGTTGCAGTCCGACCCCAGATAGCGCACGGCCGTGGATGGCTCGCCGGTGGCCGCGCGCAGAACCGGATCGATCAGCACGCGCTCACCGACCCGGCCGGTGGCTACACCCGCCCCAACAGCCACGATTTGCCCACACGCGTCGGCCCCCTGAATGAGGGGGAATGCGACCGGCGTACCGGACCAGCCGCCGTCCTCGACCGATCCGGCCGTCCCAGACTCGGCACCTGCCGCCGACGAACCGGCCTTGGAGTACCAGCCGATTCTCAGGTTGACGTCCGTATTGTTGAGCGCCGCCGCCGTGACCCGCACCAGCACCTCCCCCGACCGCGGCACGGGAACCGGGACATCGGTGCGATATGCCAACGCACTCAGGTCACCATGGCGGGTCAGCAGGACCGCGTGCATTCGCTCGGGCAACATCGTCGCTCTCCGGATTGGGGTTCGGTCGGACGACTCGATCATACCGCCGTGAAATTCTCACGCCAGTTTTCATGCTAATGAATTTCGCGACGAACTTCTATACAATCATGAATCCGCGCAAGCCGATCATAGCCAACCGTGCCTCAGCCGAAACGAAGCCGACGCGCCCGCAACGCAAACCCGCCGACAGCTGCGCGGCGCACGCGGCGCGCCGTCGAGTCCAGTCCGCTCGGCGGGCAGATCCGCGACCTGCGCGCGGCGCGTGGGATGAGCCTCGCTGCGCTCGCCGAGGCGATCGGCAAATCCATTGGGTACGTCAGCCAGATTGAGCGCGGTCGCTCGGAAATCTCCATCTCGACGCTCAAGGCGATCAGCGAGGCGCTCGGGGTGCAGATCAGCTGGTTCTTCCAGGGATATGATCCTAGGGTACCGGAGGAGCACGGCTACATCGTGCGTCGCGAGCACAGGCGACGCCTCGATTTTCCCGGCACCGGCATCGAGGAGGAACTGCTCTCCCCCACGCTCACCGGCGAGGCCGAACTGATTCTCTCAACGTTCGCGCCCGGTGCACGCAGCGGCGAGGAACCGGTTTCACGCATGGCCGAGCAATCGGGCTTCGTGCTCGAGGGGCAGCTCGAGCTGCACATCGGCCAGCGCCGCTTTACGCTGCGCCCCGGGGACAGTTTCCGGATCGAGCGCGGCGAGCTCTTCACGGCGCGCAACCCCGGCTCGGTCACCTCCGTCTCGCTGTGGGTTATCGCCCCGCCCCGCTATTAGCCAGCGCTCATCTTTCGAGGATCCTGCATGTCACTTCCCAGTCACGCGAACGTGCTCATCGTCGGCGGCGGTGTCGCCGGCTGCTCGGTCGCCTACCACCTGACCAAGCTTGGCGTGAAGGACGTCGTGCTGCTCGAACGCAAGCAACTCACCTGCGGCACAACCTGGCATGCCGCTGGCCTGGTGGGGCAGCTGCGCGCAACGCGAAACCTGACCGAGCTCGCCAAGTACACCGCGGACCTCTTCCACTCACTCGAAGCCGAGACCGGACAGGCCACCGGCTTCAAGCAGAACGGCTCGATCAGTGTTGCGAAGACCCCCGAGCGCTTCGAGGAGCTCAAGCGCGGCGCGTCGATGGGCAAGACCTTCGGGCTGGCGATCGATGTGCTATCGCCCGCACAGATCCATGCGCGCTGGCCACTGCTTGAAATCGACGACATCGTCGGCGGGGTTTTCCTTCCGAAGGACGGTCAGACCAATCCGATCGACACGACGCTCGCCCTCGCCAAGGGTGCGAAGCAGCGCGGGGCGCGCATTTTCGAGCACACCCGAGTGTCGCGCATTCTCATCGAGCACGGTCGGGCGATCGGGGTCGAAACCCCGGATGGCGCCATCATGGCCGACACGGTGGTGCTGTGCGGCGGCATGTGGTCCCACCGATTGGCGGCCGACGTTGGCGTTGCGGTGCCGCTGCACGCTGCTGAGCATTTCTACATCGTCACTGAGCCGATTGCCGGACTGCCCGGGAATCTACCGGTGCTGCGTGTGCAGGACGAGTGCGCCTACTACAAGGAGGATGCCGGCAAGATCCTGATGGGTTGCTTCGAGCCGGTCGCCAAGCCCTGGGGCATGAATGGCATCCCGGAGGACTTCTGCTTCGATTCCTTGCCGGAAGACCACGAGCATTTCGAGCCGATCCTGGAAGCGGCCGTCCGACGGGTGCCCGCATTGGCCACAGCGGGGATTCAGCTGTTCTTCAACGGTCCGGAGAGCTTCACGCCGGATGATCGCTACTACGTCGGTGAGACCCCGGAGGTCCGCGATTTGTTCGTGGCGACGGGATTCAATTCCGTCGGCATCGCCGCGAGTGGCGGCACCGGCAAGGTTCTGGCCCAGTGGATCGTGGATCGACGCCCACCCCTCGATCTTTCCGATGTGGACGTGCGTCGCGTCATGCCGTTCCAGTCAAACCGCCAATACCTTCGCGACCGGACTGTCGAGACGCTCGGACTGCTTTATGCGATGCATTGGCCCTACTACCAGTACCAGTCGGCGCGCAACGCTCGCCGCACGCCATTGCACGACCGATTGACCGCAGCGGGAGCCTGCATGGGCGAGACTGCCGGTTGGGAGCGTCCGAACTGGTTCGCAGCGGCCGGCGCAGCGCCTCGTTATGAGTATTCATACGGCCGCCAGAACTGGTTCGAGGCCTGTCGGCGCGAATGCCATGCGGTACGCGATGGCGTCGGCCTGTTCGATCAGACCAGCTTCGCCAAATTTCTCGTGCAGGGACCAGACAGCACCGCCGTGCTCAACAGGATTTCGACGGCAAACGTTGACGTGCCGGTCGGGCGCATCGTGTACACGCAATGGCTGAATGAGCGCGGTGGCATTGAGGCGGACCTGACGATCACTCGCCTTGCCGAGCACGAGTTCATGGTCGTAACGTCCGCAATCTGCCAGACGCGCGACCTCGCCTGGCTGCGCCGGCACATCGGTGCTGACGGAACGAGCCGTTGCTGGGTGACCGATGTCACCTCTGGCGTCGCGATGCTTGGGGTGATGGGCCCGAGGAGCCGTGCGCTGCTCGAGGCGCTCTCAGGGGCAGATCTGTCGAATGCGATCCACCCATTCGGCTGGTCGCGGGACATCGAGATCGGCTATGCGCGCGTCCGGGCCAGCCGCATTACCTATGTCGGCGAACTTGGATGGGAACTGTACATGCCCGCCGAGCACTGCCTGGACGTTTACGAACGACTGATCGGCGCCGGAAGCGAGTTCGGCCTCGCACACGCAGGCTATCACGCGATGTCCGCCTGTCGCGTGGAGAAGGGCTATCGCCACTGGAGCCACGACATCGGCGATGAGGACACTCCGCTTGAGTCCGG
>JAKAZL010000135.1 GCA_021815925.1 Pseudomonadota bacterium
TGCAATGCCGAGCTGCAGGCCCTCGGCTTGAAGCGGATGTTCCTGCACGCGCACAGCATGAGTTTCGAGTGGCCGGACGGGGTCACCTTCAGCGCGAGCGCACCGCTTCCGCCCGAGCTCGCCACCGTGCTCGAGCGGCTGGGGTAGGCCGCTCAGGGAACCGAGCAGCCGGCGCGGCGCAGCGCCGCGGCGAGCCAGATCAGCGGCAGGCCGATGAGCGCGGTCGGATCGGCGCTCTCGATGCGCTCGAACAAGGAAATGCCGAGCGCCTCGGCGCGAAATCCCCCGGCGCAGTCGAACGGCCGTTCGGCCTCGACGTAGCGGGCGATCTCGGCCGCCTCCAGCGTGCGGAATACGACCGTGGTGGTGTCGAGGTGCACCAGCCGCACCGTTGCGCCAGCGCCGAGCAGCGCGCAGCCGGTGTGGAAGCGCACGCGCTCGCCGCTCGCGGCGGCGAGCTGCGCGCGGCAGCGCGCGGCATCACCGGGTTTGTCGAGCACCTGGGCGCCGAGGGCGGCGACCTGGTCGCTGCCGATCACGAGCGCTTCGGGATGGCGTTCGGCAAGGGCCTGCGCCTTGGCGAGCGCGAGGCGCGCGGCCCGGTCGGCCGGCAGCTCGCCCGGTTCGTGCGTTTCGCTCACCCCGGGGGCGAGCACCGTGAAGGGCAGGCGCAACCGCTCGAGCAGCTGGCGGCGGTACGGGGAGGTGGAGGCGAGAATCAGTTCGGGCATGGGTGCGCGGGCCGGTGCAATTCGGCTCTCCGAAACAAGCACTTAACGAATTCACCGGACTTTGACTTGCCGGTACCTCGCACCTATTATACGCGCCCCATGTCGCAACCCTGGTCCAAGCCGCTCGATGTCGACCGGCTGTCCCGCGGGGCGGCTGCGCTCGATTTCGATCTCGCGCTGCGGCAGTTGCCGCGGCTGAGTTCGCGCGCCGAGCTGATCGGCGGCAGCGTGCGGGGCCGTGTGCGCTTCGGGCGCGAAAGCGGCCACGCCGTGGCCGATGTATCACTCGAGGGGGGCGCGCAGCTGCAGTGCCAGCGCTGCATGCTGCCGATGGAGCAGCCGTTGAGCGGCCAGGTGCGGGTGGCGCTGCTCGCCGATGAGGCCGAGGCCGGTGCCGTCCCCGAGGCGCTCGAGCCGATGCTGGCGCGCGACGGGCGCATCAGCATCGCCGAGCTCATCGAGGAGGAGGTGCTGCTCAGTCTGCCGATCGTGCCGATGCACGCGGCCGGCGAGCCGTGCGCACCGCTCGATGCGCTCGAGGCGGCGAGCGAGCCGGTCGCGGCGAGTACGCAGCGGCCGTTCGCGCAGTTGGATGAGTTGTTGAGTCACAAGTGAGTATCCGCGCGTTGCGCGCATGAGGACATTATGGCCGTTCAGAAAAGCCGCAAGACCCCTTCCCGGCGCGGCATGCACCGTTCCCACGACGGACTCGCCGCCCCGGCGCTGTCCACCGACCCGCAGTCGGGCGAGACCCACCTGCGTCATTGCATCACGCCGGACGGTTTCTACCGCGGCCGGCGCGTGATCGAGAAGCCCGCCGAAGCCGACCAGGAATAACCCGCGCACGAGCTGCCCGTGTTGCCGGTCGCCATCGATGTGATGAGCGGCGATCGCCAGCCGCGCGAGTACATCGCCGGGGCGCTCGCAGCGCTCGCGGAGGAGGCGGATCTGCGTGCGCTGCTGGTCGGGGATCGGGCGCTGATCGAGGCGGTGTGTGCGACGCAACCGGCGTCGCTGCGTGCGCGGATCGAGCCCGTGCCGGCCTCCGAGGTGGTCGGCATGAGCGAGCACCCGCGCGAGGCGGTCCGTCGCAAGAAGGACTCCTCGATGCGGGTCGCGGTCGAGCTCGTCAAGAGCGGGCGGGCGAGCGCATGCGTCAGCGCCGGCAATACCGGTGCGCTCACCGCCATCGCGCACTTCGTGCTGAAGACGCTGCCCGGCGTCGAGCGCGCGGCGATCATATCGGCGATTCCCGCCGCGCACGGGCACACGCAGATGCTCGACCTCGGCGCGAACACCAAAGCCACGCCCGAGCAGTTGCGCCAGTTCGCCACCATGGGCGCGATCATCTCGCGCGATATCTACGGTCTGTCCTCACCGCGCATCGGGCTTTTGAACATCGGTGAGGAGGACATCAAGGGCCACGAGGGCGTGCAGGCCGCCCATGCGCTGCTGCTCGAGAGCGGCCTGAACTACGTCGGGTTCGTCGAGGGCGACGACATCTTCTCCGGCGACGTCGATGTGGTGGTGACCGACGGATTCACCGGCAATGTGGCGCTGAAGACCATGGAGGGCGTGGCGGCGCTGATCGCCACGCGCATGCGCCGTGAGTTCCACGCGTCCTGGCGCAATCGTCTCGCGGGGCTTGCGGCCCGTGGGGTGCTGCGGCGCGTGGCGGGCAGCCTCGACCCGCGCCGCTATAACGGAGCGTGCATGGTCGGACTGGGCGGGATCGTGGTAAAAAGCCACGGCAGAGCCGATCCGGTCGCCTTCGCGAAGGCCGTCAGCACCGCCGCGCTCGCTGCGCGTCATGGATTGACCGCGCACATTGCCCAGGCGCTCGCTGCGCCATCTTCCATTGGGGGTTCGACGTCTTGATCTACTCGCGCATCGCCGGCACGGGCTCTTACCTGCCGGAGAAGGTTCTCACCAACGCCGATCTCGAGAAGATGGTGGACACCACGGATCAGTGGATCCGGGAGCGCACCGGGATCGAGCGCCGACACATCGCCGCCGAGGGGCAGACCACGGTCGATCTGGCCGAGCAGGCGGTGCGCGCGGCACTCGCGGCGGCCAACTGCAGGCCCGAGGACGTCGATTTCATCGCCTTCGGTACGACCACGCCGGATCTGACCTTCCCGAACTGCGGCGTGCTGCTGCAGGCGCGGCTCGGCTGTCGCGGCGCGCCGGCCTTCAGCGTCGAGACCGCCTGCAGCGGCTTCATGTACGCGCTGGCGATCGCCGACAAGTTCGTGCGCGCCGGGGAGGCCCGCCGCGCGCTCGCCATCGGCGCCGAGACGCTCTCGCGCATCACCGACTGGACGGACCGCTCCACGGCGGTGCTGTTTGCCGACGGCGCCGGGGCGGTGTTGCTCGAGCCCTCGGAGCAGCCGGGCATTCTCTCGACGCATCTGCATGCCGACGGCGCCTACAAGGACTTGCTCTACAGCGGCGGCGGCATGGATCCCTCGCGATCACGCCGCGCGATCACCATGACCGGCAACGAGGTGTTCAAGGTCGCGGTGAGCACACTGAGCAAGTCCATCGACGAGGCGCTCCTCGCCAATCACCTGGAGCGCTCCGCGCTCGACTGGCTGGTGCCGCACCAGGCCAATCTGCGCATCATCCAGGCGACGGCCCGCAAGCTCGATCTGCCGATGGAGCGGGTGATCACCACGGTGCAGGACCATGGCAATACCTCGGCGGCCTCCGTGCCGCTGGCGCTCGATTTCGGGGTGCGCTCGGGGAAGATCCAGCGTGGCCAGCTGATGCTGCTCGAGGCCTTCGG
>JAKAZL010000136.1 GCA_021815925.1 Pseudomonadota bacterium
AGGTGTCGGAGAGTGCGCAATGAGCCCTGGCATCTTCGAAGACCGTAAGAGCGTGCGCGACGATCTCGCCGTGCTGCTGGGGGAGATGCCGCTGTTCAGCGGACTGCCGCCGGCGGTGCTGCATGACATCGCCGCGGCGGCGGAATGGTTGTCCCTGCCCGGCGGGGCGGTCCTGTTTTCGGCCGGCGAGCCCGCCGATGCGCTGTACGTGGTGTTGAGCGGCAGTCTGGCGGTGCTGACTGCCGACGGGCGCGTGCAGGGACGCTTTCTGGCCCGGCTCGCCGCCGGTGACACGGTCGGGGAGATGGGCCTGATCTCGGGCCATCCGCGCACGGCCAACGTGGTGGCCCTGCGCAACACGGAGCTGGCGCGCATCTCCAGCCGCGCGTTCAACGAAGTGCTGCGGCGCGATCCGGAAGCGATGTGGCGCATCGCCCAGCTGATGGTGAGCCGCCTGGAGCGGATGGACAGCCCACCGCGGGCACACGTGCGCGGCGCCTCGACGTTCACGGTGCTGCCGCAGAGCCTGGAGGTGGATTTCGCCGGCTTCTCGACTGCGCTGGTCAAGGCGCTAAGCCAGTTCGGGCGCACGGAACTCGTCTGGAACGCGCGCGCCGGCACGCACACCAGCCAATGGTTCAACAACGTTGAGTCATCGAACGACTTCGTGGTGTACGTCGCCGACCCGACGCCGAACCGCTGGACCAAGTTGTGCGAGCGGCAGGCCGATGCGCTGCTGCTGCTGGCGCGTGCCGAGAGTCCCGCCGGCAGCTGGGCCGCGCTGCGCTGGCCACACGATCACAGCCTCACGCCGCAGCGTTGGGAGCTGATCCTCGCCCACGACAGCGCCATCGAGACCGGCGCGGCCGCCCGCTGGCTCGCCAACCTGCCGGATATTCCGCACCACCATGTGCAGTCGGCGACGGATTACTCGCGCCTGGCACGCATGCTCGCCGGCCGGGCTGTCGGGCTCGTGCTTTCCGGCGGCGGCGCGCGTGGCTTCGCGCACATCGGGGCCATCCGCGCGCTGCAGGAGGCCGGCATTCCCGTCGATCTGCTCGGCGGCACGAGCATGGGGGGCATCCTCGGCGCGGGGGTGGCCGCGCGCTGGAGCATTGACGAGATGACCGAGCGATTCCGGCACTATTTCGTCGAATGCCGACCGCTGCGCGATTACACCTTGCCGTTCGTTTCGCTGGTTTCCGGACACCGCGTGAGCCGGATGCTGTTCGAGGCGTTTGGCGAGCTGGCGATCGAGGATCTGCCCCTCGGCTTCTTCTGCGTCTCCTCCAATCTGACTGCCGGTCACATCCACGTGCACCGGCGCGGCGAGCTGTGGCGAGCGTTGCGAGCCTCGGTCTCCGTGCCGGGCGTCCTGCCGCCGGTGGTTCACGAGGGCGATGTGTTGGTCGACGGCGGAGCGATGAACAACCTGCCGGTCGACATCATGCTGGAGTCCGGGCGCGGTCCGGTGATCGGATGCGATGCCGGCGCCGACCGCGCCTTTGCCACCCACGGGGACGACATCGATGTGCCCCTGCCGTGGCAGGTGATGCGCTGGGTCAAGGCGCGCCGGCAGTTGCCGAACATCTTTCAGATCCTCTGGCGCACCGGGATGGTCAACAGCTCGGCGCTTACCGCCACCCAACGCGGCAAGACCGATCTGCTGCTGCGGCCGCCGCTCGCCGAAATCGACATGCTCAACTGGAAAGCCTTCGAGCAGGCGATCCAGGCCGGTTACGAGTACACGGCGCGGCGCATCGAGGAGCTGCCGGAGGACTGCCCGCTCTGGCGCAGCCTCGGCCTGGCCGGCGAGTAAACGTCGCCGTCGCGGCACGGGGCTTGTCGGCCGATGACGCAGACTGTATATTAATACAGTCAAGGCCGAGTGGGCACGCACATGATCACCCTGTTTCACCACCCGAAGACGCGCTCCACACGCTTCATCTTTCTTCTCGAGGAGCTCGGAGTCGACTACCGGATCCAACAGGTCAACGTGCGCAAGCGCGACGGTACCGGGGAACGCGATCCGGCCAATCCGCACCCCCTGGGCAAAGTACCGGCAATCCTCGACGCTGGAACGGTGGTATTCGAATCGTCGGCAATCGCGTTGTATCTGACCGATCGCTTTCCGCAGTCGAGGCTCGGGCCGACGGTCGGAGAGCCGCAGCGCGGCGCCTACTTGAGCTGGCTCGCCTATTACAGCGGCGTCCTCGAGCCGGCCTTTGTGTCGAAGTTCCTCAAGACGGAGGTGCCGCGCGGCACGGCGGGCTGGGTCGTGGTGGAGGAGGCTTTGACGCCGCTCGTCGAGGCGCTCGGGCGCGGTCCGTACCTGCTCGGGGAGCATTTCAGCGCCGTGGACGTGCTGTATGGCACGACGTTCGCCATGTTCCGCCAGAGTCCGCTGATGGAGAAGTCCGCCGTCATCGACGCGTACGCTGAGCGCACCGTGTCGCGCCCCGCCTACCAGCGCGCGCTGGCCCGCGAGGGCGGCTGAAGGGACGCGCCGGTCAGCTGCTGAGGAAATCGAGAATCGCGCGCTGCGTCTCGGTCAGATCCTCGCGTGGCGTAACGACGGCGGCGCGCAGCGCCTGCCGACAGGGCCGCGAATCGTCGTCGCGATAGTCGCGCACCGCCAGAGCGATCAGTTGCTGCACGCGCGTCAGGCTGTCGCGGAACTGGCTCATTACCTGCTCGAGCGAGACGTGCTGCGCCGGATCCTCGAGCCAGCAGTCGTAATCGGTCGCGACCGCGACCGTGCAGTATCCGAGCTGCGCTTCGAGCGCGAGGAACGCCTCGGGGACGTTGGTCATGCCGACCAGGTCGGCCCCTGCCGAGCGCAGCCAGAAGCTCTCGGCACGCGTGCCGAGGCGGGGTCCCTCGACGCAGGCGTAAGTCTTCTCCCGGTGCAGCGCCAGTCCGAGTGTGGCCGCCGAGCGGCTGAGCAGTGCGCTCGTGCTCGCGCAGGTCGGGTGTGCGGTGGAGACGTGCGCGACCATGCCGCGACCGAAGAAGCTCGCCGCGCGCACCCCCTTGGTGAAGTCCAGGTACTGCGCCGGCAGGGCCAGATCTCCCGGCCGGATCTCCTCGCGCAGGCTGCCGACCGCCGAGACGCCGATCACCGTGCGCACGCCGACGCTCTTCAGCGCCCAGATGTTGGCCCGGAAGTTGATCTCGCTCGGCAGCAGATGATGCTTCAGCCCATGCCGGGCGAGGAACGCGATCGGGCGGTCCCCCAGTCGGCCGAGCATCACCGGTGCCGAAGGCTGCCCGAAAGGGGTGTCGAGCTGCCGCACTTCGTTGACCTCCAGGCCCTCCATTCGATAGAGGCCCGTTCCGCCGATGATGCCGATCATGCTGGGGTTCTCTGTTGCGCCGTTGGCCGCGAGGCTGCAAGATGCCTCAAACGAAGCCGGGCAACAAGTTCATGCCTGTCACGGGGAGCGCTCCATGACCACCCCTGCATTTCCCTCGCTGCGCCCGCCGAGCTGGCCCG